>JAZRNI010000149.1:0-3918 GCA_045648105.1 Eubacteriales bacterium
CCTTTTTGAACAGCTGCAGGAAAATCCATTGCGTCCACTTATAATAGCTCGGGTCAGTCGTATTGATTTCCCTATCCCAGTCAAAGGAAAGTCCAAGAGCCTTTAACTGTGATTTGAATCTCGCAACGTTATTTTCGGTTACAATTTTCGGATGAATTTTGTTCTTTATAGCGTAGTTCTCGGTAGGAAGTCCAAATGCGTCCCATCCCATCGGAAAAAGAACGTTATAGCCAAGCATACGCTTTTTTCTCGAAACAATATCAAGCGCGGTATAGGGGCGCGGATGGCCTACGTGCAATCCCTGTCCCGAGGGATACGGAAACTCTACCAATGAGTAGTATTTGGGCAAGGAAAAATCCTGCTTTGCCGAAAAGGGCTTCTGTTCATCCCAAATCCTTTGCCATTTTTCTTCAATTCGTTTGTAATCGTACTGCATTTAATTTTCCTCTATATTAATTTTTAATTTTTCATCTACTTCTTTGATTATGTCGCCAATATCAATTTCCGTAACCTTGCTGAGAAAACGGTCAAGGTCATAAAACTCACGCGAGGGCTTATCAAATATATTAACGACTACATCACCAAAATCAACGAGCAGCCATGAGTTGCCGTTCCTGCCCTCGATGCTGCGCTCCCGAACTCCGAGCTCGGAAAGCTGATAGGTGAGCTCATCCGCAAGAGACGACACCTGAGTTGACGAGCGTCCGCTTGCGTTTACGTAGTAATCACACACAGCATTTCCCGGCTCGTTCTCAAAGAGTCTGACGTCAAGCGCCTTCTTTTCAATTAAAACTGCCACAATTTTTCTCGCAATTTCCTTAGAATCGGTAAGTTTATTCATATTGTCCTCTGTTTTATTCATCTTATTTTTCCGTGTCTACCTTGGAATAGTAAACCTTGTAATTTATTTTATTGTCGTAGTAGATTTCTTTTAAATTTATCAGACTTCCGCATGGGTCAAACGCGCCCTGATAATCCAAATACTCCGTTAGCGCATTAACAGATGATGGCATATTTACCTGATAGTACCAAAGTCCGCTACCAATCTTAAACGCACGGCCCGGCAATGTGAAATACATGAATTCAACGCTTTTAAACTTGGAAGAATGCTTAATTACCATCAAAATTATATCTATCACCGAAAGATTGCTTGTGATATTTTCCTTAGCCGAGTTGAACAGCTTATGAGCGCCCTCGTCGGTAACGAAACGGTATACCGTAGAAAACAGTCCTGAGAAAAATATCTTTTGCACATCGAGTCTTGTCAGATCGCCGCCGGAGTACCCGCTTCTGTGGCGTACAAATTTGAGGGCGGATTCACCGCTGAGCACGTTCTCTCCAAGCTCTAAATCCACTCCAATCGCGCGAAAATCGTCAAAGAAGGCAAAATCGTTTTCAATCTCGATTTTTACTCCGCCGAGTGAGTCGATAAAATTGATAAACGCTCCGCTTGATGCGGCTATATATCCTTTTAGGTTAATAGATAAGGCCTCACCCACAGCCTCAGCAAGTGCCGAAAGTGCCTCGTGAGCATCCTTCCCTTCCGATATCATTTTCGGGTAGTACTGATTTATCTTGTTTTGATAAAAGCCGAAATTGAAGTAGGTGTCACGCGGAATCTGCAGGACGGAAATATGATTATCGTTGGCGTTATAAGAAAGCACCGACAGCGAGTCGGTATTATTGCCCGAGTCGTCAATGCCGACAAGAAGATAAGAATAAATATTTTTGTCCGTGCTTACAAAAGCATGGGTACAATCGGAAGTAGATATAAGCGCCGTCAGGGTGGCAAGTGATAATAATACGCAAATAAACCTTTTCATACAAAAACCTCTTTTACAATTCTAAGCTAGTTTTTGCATTAAGAATAAGACTTATATGTGTAATATTTTACTTAACAATGCATTTCTTGTCAATACGGTTTTGATAATTATTGGTTTATTTTTCAAAATAAGACTGCCAATCGTGTAATCGATTGATTTTAAAGCCGCCTTATGAAGTATTTGTACGTTGTTCTCAAGTTCACTCTCCCTCATATTTGAAAAAACGTACTCGTACAGCTCACGCGATGGAGCGTACTCACGTCCTTCTTCTATAAAATCCGCGAGGAAAATTATCTCGTCAAATATGCTCATATCCGTATCGCCAACCGTATGGTTTTTAACTGCGGAAAGGATATTCTCACGCGCGAATTCGGGATAATCCCGCCTTATCACAAATGGGGCTGTGAGCGAATGAAAAAACTGCTCGCACTGAAGCTCATCTGAAGACAGAACAAGTCCCGCGTTATTTATTATCGCTATCTGAGCGTCCCTTGAAAGCTCTTTTGTTATATCATGTAAAAGCGCAGCCGCGCGCACCTCGAAATCAAATTCCCGAAGGCACATATTTGCAAGCCTTGCCGCGCATTGCTCGACGCCCAGCGAATGTCTGTAGCGCTTTTCCGAGAGCCTTTGCTTTATGCTTTCACGCAACGCTTCAATTTGCATCAGTATATCCTCCTTGACTTTATATAGTCAAATACGTCATGCGTCAAAAGCGGCTCTGCATTGCCGTTTTTGATAGCGTCGCGCACGGTGGTAGACGAAAGATTTGTAACCTCAGCTTTAATTTCAAGAATCCTTGCGGCGAACGACTGCTCGTATTTTTCCCGAGTCTTGGCTATAAGCTCTGTTAAGAAAGCATCGTCCTCACGCCTTACAAGACAAATCGTCGCCAGACTGAATATACGCTCGGGTCTATACCACGAGGACATAGTAAGAAGCATATCGGTACCGCAAAGGAAATATAGATCTCTGTCTTCGCGCGCGAGCTCTTCGAGAGTGTCGGATGTATAGCTTTTTCCGCCGCGCTTTATTTCGATGTCGGATATTACGGTATTTTTGATGTGTGAAAACGCAAGACGGCACATATTAAGTCTGTCCTCCGGCTCCGCGCAGTCAACAGCAAGCTTATGCGGCGGTGAAAAGGCCGGAATTATTAAAAAGCGGTCGGGATTTATTGCTCGGCTCAGAGCCTCTGCGCTTCTTACGTGTCCGACATGCGGCGGATTGAAGGTGCCGCCGTATATCGCAAGCTTTTCTTTTTTAATCATTAAAGCTCAATCCTCTTTTTGTTCTGCGACTCCTTGTAAAGAACGAAGCGCGATCCGATAAAGGCTACTACCTCGCAAGAGATGCGCTCTGCTATCTCATTTGCCGCATCCTTGGCGGTAAAGCCGCTGTTTTCAAGCACCTTGACCTTTATCAGCTCTCTTGCCTCAAGAGCATTTGAAAGCTGGTGACAGGTCTCCTCCGATATACCGCCCTTGCCTATTTGAAATATTGGGTCAAGGTCATTTGCCAGCGAGCGCAAATACGCCCTCTGTTTACTAGTCAGCATAATTTTATTCCCCCTCGAAAAGCGCACGTGAAAAATCATCCGCATCAAAGGGCTTCATATCGTCGATTTGCTCACCCACACCAATAAATTTAACCGGTATACCAAGCTCCTTTTTGATGGAAATTATTATTCCGCCCTTTGCGGTTCCGTCGAGCTTTGTAAGAATCAAGCCCGTAATCGTCGCCGCTTCTTTAAACTCCTTTGCTTGCAAAACCGCATTCTGTCCCGTCGTAGCATCAAGAACAAGCAGGGTTTCCCTTGACGCATCGGGAAGCTCGCGGGAAATTACCCTGTTAATTTTTGCAAGCTCATCCATTAGATTTTTCTTATTGTGCAGACGTCCCGCCGTATCGATTATAAGAACGTCAGCCTTTTTGCTTTTTGCGGAGCTTATTGCATCGTATACGACCGATGCGGGGTCTGCGCCCGCAGCCTGCTTTACAATGTCAACTCCTGCTCTTTCGCACCATACAGTGAGCTGCTCGGCAGCCGCCGCCCTGAAGGTATCAGCTGCGGCAACTACAACCTTTTTGTGTT
>JAZRNI010000150.1:0-2401 GCA_045648105.1 Eubacteriales bacterium
TCCGTGAGGATGCGGAGCTGAAAATGAAGGATGAGAGCGTAACAAGAGCTGTAACCTGCGCTACTGTTACTATGGAGCTGGGAATTGATATCGGACGGCTTGAGCGCGTAGCTCAGGTAGGCTCGCCAACGACTGTAGCAGGATTTTTGCAAAGACTCGGAAGGTCGGGACGCAGAGGGACAGCGCCGGAGATGATTATGGTATTCCGCGAGGAAATCCCACTGCCTAACGCGCCTCTGCCGAATCTTATCCCTTGGGAGCTTTTACGCGGTGTAGGTATGATAGAGCTATACTCAAGCGAGCGCTTTATCGAGCCGCCGAGCATTAAAAAAATGCCCCTGAGCCTTGCCTTTCACCAGACTCTGAGCATTTTAGTCTCCTCAGGCGAGCTTACGGCAAAAGCACTTGCCGAAAGAGTACTTTCCTTACCTCCATTAAGCGCGCTTTCAAAGGAGGATTACAGAGAACTGCTCGTCTCTATGATAAACAATGATTATATAGAGCTTACCGAAGAAAAGGGGCTGATAGTCGGACTCCGAGGTGAGCGCATAATAAATAACTATAAATTCTTTGCGGTTTTCAAGGATAGCGAGGACTATACCGTAAGATGTGACAGCGAGGAAATAGGCACTATTACCACACCGCCGCCCGTAGGAGACAGATTTGCGCTGGCGGGCAGAGTTTGGGAGGCTAAGGAAATCGATATACCGCGAAAGCATATATTCGTAAAGGCGGTAGAGGGAAAAATGGAGGTGTCTTGGCCCGGAGACAGTGGGGAAATCCATACAAGGCTCGTCGAGTCCATGCGTGAGGTGCTGTTCAACGGCAAGGATTATCCTTTCCTCGGCGATAATGCAAAAGAGAGACTTGATGACGCGCGCCGCGTTGCCAAAAACGCAAAAATGGATGAAAATATGCTCGTCTATCTCGGCGGACAAAGCTACGTGCTTTTCCCGTGGCTCGGTACGCGCTCCTTCAGAACTATGCGCCGCTTTATGCAAAAGTACTCCTCGGAGCTTGGAATTTTCGATATACAGAGCGAGGGCTGCTGTTATATCAAATTCAAGGCAAAAGAGGGCGCGGGAGATTTGTTTTTACAAAAGGTAAGAGAGATACTCTCGCGCGACGGACTCGATACCCGCTCGCTCGTCTCAGATGGCGAATACCCGATATACGATAAATACGACGACTGCGTACCGCCACAGCTCTTAAGAGAGGCGTACGCCGCTGACAGACTCCGCGCGGATGAAGTTCTTAAAAGATTTCTCGTTTAAGAAGAGGTAAAACCACATGATTTATGACCTTATATCCCCAATTTACGACGAGGCCAATTCTGAGCTTGACTACAAAAAATGGGCGGACTTTTTCGAAAAGGCGATAGAAAAATATCAAGTAGAAGGCAAAAAGCCCGAGCTTGTGCTTGACCTTGCCTGCGGTACCGGAAAAATGACCGTTGAGCTCGCTGCGCGCGGATACGATATGACAGGTGTTGACATTTCCTACGAAATGCTTGATTTGGCAAGAAAAAGAGCAGAGGAGAACAGCCTTGAGGGTAAAATTCTGTGGTTGCTTCAGGATATGCGTAGCTTTGAGCTCTACGGAACCGTCGATGCCGCGCTATCGTGCCTTGACTGTATAAATCACCTGACAACAAAATCCGATCTTGAAAAAACACTCTCGCTCGTGCATAATTACCTGGTACCCGATGGGCTTTTCCTGTTCGATATCAACGGCAAAAGCAAGTTCGAAAACGTCTACGCAAGAAATTCGTTTGTAACGGAAAGTAAAAACAGCTTCTGCATCTGGCAGAATTATTACAACGAAAAAAGCGGCATATGCGACTTTTATATAACGGTTTTTAATGAAAAGGGAAACGGTGATTACACTCGCCTTGATGAGCTTCAGCGTGAGAAAATGTATACCCTCAGACAAATCAAAAACGCACTTTTGAAGACGGGCTTTGAATTTTTGGGCGCCTTTTCAGATTTTGACTTCACAGCTGCAAGCGATATGGATGAACGCATATACATAATAGCAAAATGCAAAAAATAAGCATAAATACGGAGCAGAAAAATGACAGATAACAAGATTAAATCGACAATTTTAAGAGGAATGACCCGTGACGGTTCGGCACGAGTGTTGGTTATTAACTCGACGGATATGGTAAATAAGATGGCGAAGGCTCACCGCACCTCGCCTACCGCTACAGCGGCTCTCGGACGTACACTTACCGCCGCTTCGATGATAGGAACGATGCTTCCTGCCGAGGGAGACAGCGTGACCGTTGCTTTTTCCGGTGACGGCGAGGCAGGTAAGATCATAGCCGTCGGAGACTATTTCGGCAACGTTAAGGGCTATATTCAGAATCCCTTAGCTAACCCTCCTAAGCGCCCTGACGGAA
>JAZRNI010000151.1:0-4529 GCA_045648105.1 Eubacteriales bacterium
ATGCGCTCAGCCTTGGTAAAGTCGCGCGCAACGTCAGCTGCGGCGAGCGAGAATTTTTCCTTTTCGTAGTCCTCTCTTACGAAGGATTTTACGACTCGCATACCCTTTACGTTTTCCTGCACCGACTCGTTGAGCCTGTCGTACTTTTTGAACACCTTACGGAAAAGGGGCATAGCGCGGCTGATAACGAAGGCGAGTCCAAGACCGAGCAGCGGCACTACGCCGACGAATATCCACGCCATCCTTCCGCCCATAACGAACGCCATAACGAAGGCGAAGATGAACATAAACGGCGAGCGGACCGCAACGCGGATAAGCATCATAAACGAGGTCTGCAGGTTCGTTACGTCCGTGGTGAGTCTGGTGACGAGCGAGGGCGTTGAAAATTTATCAATATTTTCAAACGAGTAGTCCTGTACCGCGTAGAACATATCGCGCCTTAAATTTTTCGCAAAGCCCGACGATGCGCGCGCGCAGGTTACGCCCGCGATAGAGCCGAAAAGGAGCGAAAGCAGAGCGAGTGCCGTCAGGATAAGTCCGTAGCTCAAAAGCTCGGATAGCGGGCAGCCCTCGCTGAAGCGGTTTACCGTTTTAGCTATAATAAACGGAATAATACATTCAATAATGACCTCAAAGGAGACGAGTATAGGCGTCAGAATTGAGTTTTTCTTGTTTTCTCTTATGCTTTTACCAAGTGTTCTCAGCATTATCTTTTCCTTTCAAAATGTGTAAGTAATATTTTATCACCTGCGCGCAAAAATGTCAAGACGGCTTTTAAGTATTTTGCGTTCATTTTAAAAATATATCAAAAGACACTTGACAAGACGGGGAAAGTCTGCTATAATAATTGAAAACGCAATTCAGGAGTGAAAAATGACCGACGCAGACGGGTGTTGTTACAGCACCGTAAGTAAGGAAATATTATCGGTATAGCCGTACTAGTGGACGGTTATGCCTTTTTTTGCTTTTTTTGCGGAATATTGATTAACTATTTTGAAAGGAAATACAACAACAATCTATCATGGACCCTGCCATACAAATTTTAATTATTTTTCTATGTGTTATCGGCTCGGCGTTTTTCTCGGCGACCGAGACGGCCTATACCACCTTTAACAAGGTGAGAATGAAAAATCTTGCCGAAAAGGACAACAAGCGCGCTCAGCTCGTTATGAGACTGTCTGACAATTACGACAAGCTCATTTCCACAATACTCGTTGGAAATAATATCGTAAATATACTCTGCTCGTCTCTTGCAACGGTGCTGTTTATTCACCTGCTTGCAAATAAAATCGGCGAGGGCTTAAGCTCTACGATATCTACGGTGGTGGTAACGGTAGTAGTGCTGACCTTTGGCGAGATTACGCCGAAAACCGTAGCAAAGCGCGCGCCGGAGAAATTCGTAATGTTTTCCGCGCCCTTAATCAATTTCTTTCTCGTGATATTCACGCCCGTAACGATAATTTTCCGCTCCTTACAGAATTTTCTTGCGAGGATTGCCAAAAATGAGGACGACAAGGGTATGACCGAGGAGGAGCTCATCTCGATTATCGAGGAGGCTGAGGAGGACGGCGGCATCGGCGAGGACGAAAGCACGCTTATCAAAAGCGCGATTGAGTTTAACGAGCTTGAGGTCGGAGACATCTTCACGCCGCGTATTGATATCACGGCGGTATCGAGAGAAACGGGCTACGAGGACATAGAAGAGACCTTCTCCGAGTCGGGATATTCGAGAATACCCGTATACGACGGCGACATTGACAATATCACCGGTATACTTTACTACAAGGACTTTTTCTCTTGGGAGCGCGATAAAAATTCTACGCTTGACGAGATTATCAAGCCCGTAATTTTCGTTTCCAAGACGCAGAAGATAAACGACCTGTTAAAGGAGCTGCAGGAAAAGCAGATGCACATGGCGATAGTCATGGACGAATACGGCTCAACCGCAGGCCTTGTAACGCTCGAGGACATACTTGAGGAGATAGTCGGAGACATCTGGGATGAGCACGACGAAAAGGTTGAGGAAATCAAGGAGACGGACGACGGCCGCTACATAGTAAGCGGCAGAGCCAACGTGTCAAAGCTCTTTGATATGTTCGAAATCGATGCGGAAATCGAGGCTGTTACCGTAAACGGCTGGGCGCTTGACGTGCTTGGCAGACTGCCCGAGGTCGGCGATAAATTTGAGGACAGAGGTCTCTTGGCAGAGGTTATAAACACCAACGGCAAGGTTGTCGAGGACCTGCTTGTTACCGATATCCGCGAGGATGAGGACGATAAAAAGAAAAAGCAAAAATCTGACGAAGAGGACGCCGACGAGAACTGATAACCGAATAAAAAAAGAGAAAACCGCAGCTCGGATTTTCTCAGAATATGTTTTTACGGCAAGGGTATTTTTCATACCCTTGCCGTTTTTGTGCGCTTGTGTCTCTGAACAAAGCAGCCGCTTAAACCTGTCAAAAACTATTATTTCTTGATACCGTCAACAAACTTTTCGATAAGTGCAGCTTTGAATTCGCCTATTTCGTAAGCGGGGAATTCGATGTCTGCCTTGCCGTCGTCGTTAACTACGTACTTGTCAGCGGGGATAGAGTCTGATACGGTGTTGTTGCTGAAAGTGATATTATCAGCAGAGATGTCATCAAGCGGCACAATCCATTCATTCAAGGAAATAAGACCTGCCTGAGTACTCGAAATTCCAGAGAAGTTGTTATTAAGAACGGTGATATTTATATATCCTCTTTCTGTGGCTTTATCGTTAACCTGCTGTGACATAAGCTGAATAACAACTCTGTTTTCACCGGTAACTGCACCGAAGTTATTGTTCGTTATGATAACAGAGCCGGGAGTTTCTTCACCCCTTACGAACACGGGAATATTGAATACACGGGCGCAGTTAATAAACGTACAGCCTGTTACAGTAAGCGTGCCCTCATATTTTCCGTCTCCGTCACCTTGAAGGTTGAATATGTAGCTGGTGGCATCTACGAAGGTACAGCCGTCAAATTTAATGTTACCAAGCGTTATACCGGATGTGTTGCTTCCGTAGAAATAGCAGTTTTCAAACGTGGTGTTTTTTACACCTGTAAGAACATCAGGCTCGTTGAAAACGGTATCCTTAATAAGCTTAACACCGTTTGTAGCCGTTGCGCTTGTGATAGTTTCTTTGTTGCCTGCTACCATTTCGGTTACGCCGCCTACCTCGGTGCCGTTTGCGCCCGAGATAAGAACACCGTTAACAACCGTTACGTTATCAAGCTTTTCTGTGTTGATGTAGTGACCTGCAAGGTCGATGGTGTACTCTGTTTCGCCCGAGAAATGCTCATCGTAGTAGCTTTCGCCCTCGATGTTAACGAGAGAAACGTACTTTACAGCGCCGCTAACCTTATCAACCGCATTGTTGCTCCAAAGGAACCAAAGGTCGGATACGGAAACGTTTGTGTCAGGGTAGATTACCGCGTTGTTATCGTCAACCAAATACATAGTATTTGATTCAAGGTGATAAGCGTAATCAAAGCCCGCGGAATAAGGGGTGTACTTGCCCGAAAAGCCGTTTGCGTTAAGAGCCGCGATAGCATCGCCTGCGTAGTCGAACTCGGTGTTCGGTACAACCTCAAGTGCCAGAGTGGTATTCATATTACGAATCATAGACTGGTCGTTTGAAAGGTTAGCCTTTTTGATAAGGCTTACGAACGTGGGAATCAATACTGCGGCAAGTATTGCAATAACTGCGATTACAATTACAAGCTCAACAATAGTGAAGCCCTTTTTGTTTGTTTTTTTCATTTGTCTTGCTCCTTTTAATGATTTTATATATACAAAAAGCGGCATAAGCCAATACCCCCGCCGTCAGAGGGGCATTGGCTTATGCCGCTTTATTGTAGCAATAGTATAGAAAATTATAGCAGAAAGGGACGGAATTGCACACTCCGCCTTTGACAAAATGGGCGCAGTTACTGCTTGCTTGCTTGCTTGCTTGCTTGCTTGCTTGCTTGCTTGCTTGCTTGCTTGCTTGCTTAGAGATTATCGCACGAACTGATTTCATTGTCAAGCCCTTTTTGTAAACCCTTCTAAAAATTTTGTCTCTTATTGTAACATTTTAACACATATTAGCGCGTTTTTCAATAGCTTTCTAAATATTTGTATGTTTTTTACAAAAAGAGCTTGGTAATTTCATTTTTTTAGCTAAAAGTGAAAGAAGAACGTATACCGAAAGAGCGAAAACGATTTTCAAAACAAGCCAAAGGACGCTTGTATTCTGACTTGTTGGGATAAAAATGCTGCGGGTGAGCGAAGCGCACAGGATTCCCGAAGCAAGGGGTAGAATGAGTGATTTTACAAGCTCGATTTTAAACGGAATTTTTTTGTAAAGACGGAGAAAGGAGAGGAGAAAATTATACGCTTCCATTATCAGGATAACGAGGGCGTAGCCGGTTATACCGAGGCGAGGAATGAGAAGCACTACCAGCACCAAGGAAAGGAACGAGTCGCTGATATTTACCCACATAGAGTAAACCTGCTCGCCGATG
>JAZRNI010000152.1:0-2208 GCA_045648105.1 Eubacteriales bacterium
TGCCTGGCTGGCGTGAGTTGCGTGGCGCAGAGCAACAGCGAGCTGAAGGTTTCTTGCCTGCTGATTTTTATTGTTTTGGCGTTCGTATGAATAAATAATTACGAAAGCCGCTATCGCAACAATAAGACAACCAAGCGATGCAATAAGAAGGTGTCTGTACTTATACAAGAAGTCGCGCGTTGACAAGCTATTAAGCGATGACGAGATAGTATTGTCCATTACGATTTCGTCGATATCCTGATTGCTTATTGACTGCACTATTTTATTTACGGCGTTTATAAGAATCTCATTTGAAAGATATTCGTCAAACGCCGCCTCGCCGAGCTGCTCATAGCTTCCGTTTTTGAGCACAACGGGAGACAGCGACATTCCTTCCGCCTTGAAAAGGCCCGGAATAATCAGCAGTTCTTCATATATCGGTCGCAGGAGCTGACTCTCTGCAAGATAACGGTCATAAACCATTATATCCGCTTCTTTTCTGATAAGCTTTTCAAAGCACTCATCCGCGCTTTGGCAGGCAACCAGCTCGGAATTTGGAAACCACTTTGAGGCCGTTTCCGACAAAGTTTCGGAGTTTGTTATATAGGCGATCCTGTAATGATTAATCGAGCTCATTTCAAGGTCTCTTCTTGCAATAACAACCTTGTTTGACTCAAAAAACGGGTCCGTTACTCTTATTCCGCTGCTTGGGTCTTTTGATTCTTTATAGGTCGTTTCATTATCTTTAACCAGGAAAAAATCAATATCGTTTTCGCGGTAGAAATTGTACGCATCGGCGGCATTTTGCGGCTCCAGCGGTACCAAGGTAATATCAACATGAGAAATATCGGCAAGCCTTTTCAGAATGCCTGCATAAATGCCTGCCACCTGTCCGTTTTTATCAACGTAGGATAGCGGAGCGCGGTTAGAGTTCAGAGCAATTCTTATAGAGCGCTCGCCGCCGTGGGCCTCGCGTCTGTCAAGTATCGCGTCCAAAAGCTCTGTTTCTTCGCGGGTAAAGTGCACATGCTTATCTATTTCTTCATTTCTGTAATACTTATCATATAGCTTCGTCACATAGTTATGGTCATAGGAAGTAATTCGCTCCATAGCCGAGTCAATTTCGTCCATGAAGTCATTATCCTTGTACGACATGATGAAGTAAGGCTGATTGGAAAAGGTGCTGACAAGTTTAATTTCCTCGTGGTAAGCAAGATTTTCCGTGCAAATCATATCAACGTCGCCGTTTTCGAGCGAAGCAATAAGCTCTTCCTCGCTGTCAACCAGAACCTGTGTATACTCAAACTTATGTCGTCTTGCATACTCTTCCAGCTGATAGATATTGGTAGCGCCGTTCATAACGCCGATTCGCTTGCCATCAAAATGTTCAAAGTCCTCATAGTAGAGTTCATTATTATTGGGGGTGGTATAAAGCACTACTTGAACGTTGCCGAAATTTTGGGCCGAGTAGTCGTAAATTTCATTTCTTTCGGGAGTAAAGCTTGCTGTACAGACAATGTCAAGCTCATGGTCTAAAAGCATCTGCAAAGATTCTGACCAGTCGCAGGGTATATATCGGAGTTCATGCCCTGTGTATGAAACGATTTTCTCGAGATATTCTACACAGTAACCCTCATACTCGCCGTTTTCATTCAGCTCGATGAATCCGTCATAGCCGTTAACGCCTACGCGCAAAACCTTGGTTTCATCTGCCGAGGCAAATCCGACCAAAAGCTGAATGCACAGAATAAAAGTCACCGCAAAACTCATGGCTCTTTTCATTGTCCGACCTCCTTTTCCATTTAATTACAATAATAGAGCTTTTTCCGCCTAAATACAATACGCTTTAAATGAAAAATCCTGACCTAAATTAGTTTTTTAGGTCAGGATAATAATTTTTATTTTGCCTGCTTAATGCTGAGAGAAATTCTCTTTTTTCCAACGTCAACGCCGAGAACGACGGTTTTTACAACGTCGCCGACCTTCAGCACTTCGCTCGGGTGCTTTATAAAGCGGTCGCAAATCTCGGAGATATGAACAAGGCCGTCCTGATGCACTCCAATATCAACGAATGCACCGAAGTCGATAACATTTCTGACGGTGCCCTCCATTACCATGCCTTCCTTGAGGTCGTTCATATCCATAACGTCGGTTCTTAGCATGGTGGGCGGCAGTTCGCCGCGGATATCACGGCCGGGCTTTCCGAGTTCCTGGACGATGTCACGAACC
>JAZRNI010000153.1:0-6551 GCA_045648105.1 Eubacteriales bacterium
AGCGCCGCTCTGAGCGCGTTAAAGCTATTGTCAAATCTGAGCTCCTGCGTCGGGTCTCCGCCGTAAAGCGTTGTTCCCATAATTGCTACTGCAAAAATAACGCCCTTGGGCATTGAGCCGAAATCGCGCTCTCTCATCTTAAATTCCAGGCGGTTTAAAGATGCCTCAAGCAGCTCCCTGTCAAGCCCCTCTTTACAAATTTCGGCAACGGTATCGTAAAAGAGCTGAATAAGCTCTGCGCTCTTGCCGTCCTTTACGTTTACGAAGTTAGCCTGAATAAACTGGCGCTTCATGCTGTCGTTAGACCCGATGTAAAAGTCATCGCAAAGCGCGCTTTCTATAATTTTCTTTTTGAGTATCGACTCATTACTTGACGCTATGCAGTCAAAAATAACCGAAAGCGCCACGTTCTTCTCTGCCTCGTCAAATCTCGTAGACAAAAATCCGAGAGCTATACGGGTCTTATCCTTCTCGTCCTCCGTAGGCGCTATCTCATATTCTACGGTTTTCTCCTGCGCCAAAATCTCGCCCTGCTCGCCGATATCAAAATCAATATCGAGTCTTTCATACTCGCAAAGGTAGGAGTCTATAAGCGAGAGAGTATCCTCAAGATTAACACTGCCGTCAATAAAAATCTGAGAGTTTGAGGGGTGATAGTATTTTGCGTGAGAGGCAAGGAATTTTTCATAGGTAAGAGAGGGTATCGCCTTCGGAGAGCCGCCCGACTCATAACGGTAGCAGGTATCGGGATAAAGCATACTCATAATTTCCTGTGTGGCAACGGTATCGGGAGAGGAATACGCGCCCTTCATTTCGTTATAAACGACACCCTTACGGCAAAGCTCGTCCTTCTCGCCAAGCTCATAGTGCCAGCCCTCTTGCATAAATATATTCGGGTTTGTGAGGATTGCAGGGTGAAGAACGGCGTCAAGATAAACGCTGATGAGATTAAGATAGTCCTTATCGTTTCTAGTTGCGACGGGATACATCGTCTTATCGGGGAAGGTCATTGCGTTAAGGAAGGTCTGCAGCGAGCCCTTAAGAAGCTCGACAAAGGGCTCCTTGACCGGATATTTTTTCGAGCCGCAAAGCACGGAATGCTCTATAATGTGGAAAACACCCGTATCGTCCTCGGGGATAGTCTTGAAGCTTATGGAAAACGTCTTGTTCTCGTCCTCTCGGTCAAGAAAATAAAGCTTTGCGCCGTTTTTATCGTAAACCATCTCGAAAAGAGTGGCGCTAAGCTCCGGCACGGGATATTCCCGAACAACGGTAAAACCGCAGATTTTGTCGTTTGGCTTAATCATCGTTAATTTTCTCCGTTCAAATTTAAATTTGTATATATAAATTCATTAGTAATTCTTACGTACCTTTCCCTGTCGAAAACGTATGACAGTCCGTGAGGTGCGTCGGGGAACGTTTCAAGGCAAATCTTCTCGTTATTTTCCCTGATTTTACGGCTCATATCAGCAGGCACGAAGTCGTCCCCCTCGCCGTGTATAATCAAAATCGGCACGCTCGCACGCTCGACAGCGGTATAAGGTGCGCTTTCCTCCAAATCGAATTTTCCGTACAGGCGCGCGCCGAGCCTGACAAACGGATATATAAGACGGGCGGGCAGGTGCATATCCCCTGCAACCTTCTTAATAATTTCACACGGGGCGGAGTATGGCGAGTCGGCAATCACGGCGCACACGTTTTTCATCTCATATTCCGACGCCATAAGAACGCTTGAAGCGCCCATCGAAATTCCCATAAGAATTATCTTGCTTTCGGGATAATTTTTCGCTATATAATCTGCCCACGAAAGAACGTCGCGCCTTTCCAAAATACCAAAGCTTATGACACTTCCCTCGCTTTTGCCGTGCGCGCGCTCGTCAATAAGAAGCAGATTGTGCTCTCGCCTTATGCTTTCCATAGCTCCGCCGCTTAAATCCCTACACGCAAGACTTCTATAGCCGTGAAAGGCAATCTCAAAGGGGGCTTTTTCATCGCGTAGATATATGCGCCCGTAAAGCTTCAGCCCGTCAAAGGAATCTATGTAAACCTCTTTTGTCGGCTTTTGCAGCAAAAAGCTATCAATAAGGCTTTTTGAAAATGCCTTCCTGC
This sequence comes from Eubacteriales bacterium, assembly GCA_045648105.1. Taxonomy (GTDB): domain Bacteria; phylum Bacillota; class Clostridia; order Oscillospirales; family CAG-272; genus UBA1740. The sequence goes on from JAZRNI010000153.1 coordinate 2,110, forward strand.
CGCTTTCATCCTCTCCGTCAAGACCTATATACGGAGAAATTTCCTTTTTTCTTCTCTTAAAGACGTATACGAATGAAAAATAGCTCGCAAGAAGAAAAAGCAAAGCCAGCCCCAGCGTTACCGCAAGGAAAATAAGAAAAAATTTTTCCATAAAAACACCCGTGCTTTTAAAAATATGCTTATTCTTAATTTTACACCACAAATATAAATATGTCAATGGGGCAGACCGCTGTAAGCTCGACCTGCCCCTCTGTGAATGTTTATTTGTAAGGTGTAAGCATACCCGAAACGATTGGAACCGTCACGTCCTTCGTTACGCTCTCGCCCGACTCGGTTCTGCTTATATTGATAACCACGCGGCTTCCGACTCTTGCGTTAAGCATTGAGTCGATAACGTTGTGCAGTCTTGTCACCTCGTGCTTTACGCCGTCAATGGTAATGGAGTTTATAATATCGCCAGTCTGCAGATAGTCCTTTACAAAGCTATTGCTTTCCACCTCGCCAACGGCAATTTTTTCAATTATATGGACCTTGCCGGTCTCGGTATCGTATTTTGCGGCAGACGATATGCTATTTACGCTTATTCCCATAATGCATCTGTAAACGCATTCGTTATCCGTGCCGTCACAGTAGTAAATTATATTTTCAGCAACTGCCAAGGCTACGTTTGACGGTATCGCATATCCGATGTTGTCAACTGTAGAATCGGACATCTTCGCGTTTACAATTCCTATAAGCTCACCCTTGTCGTTAAAGAGACCGCCGCCGGAGTTGCCGCTGTTTACTGCGGTATCGACACGTATAACTCTGTATTCGACCGCGGTCGTGTTGTCAGCACCGAGCATTGAAATATACTCGCTGTCAACGTTTACGTGACCTACCGTTGCGCTTATGCCGTTGCCCTCGGGGTTGCCTATGGCTATGGCGGTTTCGAGCACGCATACGTCGTCAGAGTCGGCAGCATCTATCGCTATGGCCTCGGACTGCATAAGAACCGTGCTTGCGTCAACCTTGAGAACCGCGATGTCGTATGCCATCGAGCCGCCGATGTACTCAGCGTCGATTTTGTATTTTTCATGCTGCTGTCCGTACAGGAAAATATCTATATTTTGGCTTATTTTATTTGCCGCGTTTGATGACGAATCGTACACTACGTGATAGTTCGTTATTACGTAGGCATCGCCCGCGTTTTTGTCCAATCGGTAAATGACGCCCGAGCCTGCCGAGCGGTATTGCTTAACCTGTCCTGTGGGCCTGCCAAAGCTCATTACGTTTGCTTCGAAGTTGGCAATTATGCTGACTGACGACAGCAGAGATTTTGCCGCAGCCATAATTTCATTTTGAGAGCTTGAGTTTATCGTTATATTCAGATTGTCTCCGCCCTCGACGTTTATATAGGTATCTCCGTTTACCGTGCTACCGTTCTGCTCATCACCTTTCTGACCGTCCGTAATTCCTATACCAAGGTCGGAAAGATAGCAGGATGAAAGCGAAAGGGTTGAAATAATAAGCAAAACAGAAATTACTATCTTTATATGCTTTCTCATAAAATAAACCTTCCTTAAGAGTAAATCGCTTGTAAAAAACAGTATATAATAATTTTATTAAGTGCGTGTTAATAAAGCTTGTAAGAGAGGTTAATTTTTGAAAAACTGGTACAGATAGCACGGAAGCATACCGTTATAAAGCTTTCTTACCTTGTCCGCACGCTTTCCGTAAAGCCGTTCGAACGAGGGGTGAGATGTGATTACGTAGACCTGCCACGGAGATAGGCTTCTGAGCTTTACACCCATATCCTTATAAAGCCTTTCGACTTCCCTTTGAGTTCCAAGTCGCTCCCCGTAAGGCGGATTCGTTACTACGGTGCCGCGCCTGCCCTCAGCGCCGATTTTGCGAAAATCGCATTGAAATACCTTTATGACGTCGGCAACGCCCGCAAGGGAGGCGTTTTTCTCGGTTAACGCTACCGCGTTTTTATCTATATCCGAGGCAAAGACCTCAAAATCCGTTTTAACTATACCCTCGCGCGCTTCTTCCCTTGCATCCTTCCATATTTTTGGGGAAATAAACGGAAAATCCTCCGAGGCAAAGCTTCTATTCATGCCCGGCGCTATATTCTTCATAAGCATTGCTGCCTCGATTGCTATAGTGCCGCTGCCGCACATAGGGTCCCAGAAAAGCACGTTCTCACGCGGACGCGAGGTTTTGGCAATAGCGGCGGCAAGCGTTTCTCTTATCGGCGCTTGGTTATGCTCCTTGCGGTAACCGCGCTTATGGAGCGGTGTACCTGATGTGTCTATCATAAGAGTCGCCTCGTTATTCAGTATAAAAAACTCCACCTGGTATTTTACACCCGTCTCGGGAAACTGTAATATGCCGTATTCATCGGAAAGAGAGCGGACTATTGCCTTCTTCACGATGGCTTGGCAGTCGGGAATTGAGAAAAGTTGTGATTTTATCGAGTGCCCCTTGACAGGGAATGCGTCGCTTTTGCCGATAAATGCCGACCACGGCAGCTTTCTCGTCCCTTCAAAGAGCTCATCAAAGCTCTCGGCTGAAAACGAGCCGAGCTTTATATATATCCTTTCGGCAAAGCGCAAAAAGACGTTGGAAAGCGCGACGGCCTCCTCGTCTCCCACAAAGGTAACTCTGCCGTCGATAGTGGATATTTTTTCATAGCCGAGCTGTTCAATTTCCTCGCCCAGCATTTTTTCAAGTCCGAAAAGACAGGTTGCAACAAGCTGTAGCCTCATATATCAGTTCTCCGAGTTTATATATGGAGACACGGGCAGATACTTCTCAAATATGACCGTGTCAAAGTCCGATTTCAATGCGCGCTCCTCGCTTTTTTCGTCCGTTACCGTGTAGGCAAAGCGCACGCAGCCAAGCATTTTTACAAGTCGAAAGGGCAAAAATCCCGTGTCTTTGTGATTGTAAGCGACAAAGTCGGGGCGAGAGAGAAAATTGGTCATCATAGTCTGCAGAATATAGTAAAGTCCCTCTCGGTATTTTTCATCCTTTGTGAAATGCTCGCAGAGTATACCGATTACCGCATTCGGCATAATTTTACGCACCGCTTTAAGCGCAAGAGGGTTAAAGCTCTCGATTACGTAGCTACCCGTGTAGCTTTTTATCCGCTCGCAGAGCTTCTCACTTACCGCAAGACTGCCTTTAGCCTCCTTGATTTCGATAAGAAGCGGAACGCGCCCGTCTACGAGCGAAAGCACCTCGTCGAGCGTGGGAATACACTCACAGCTTCCCTTTAACGTAATTTTACTAAGCTCCTGTGCGGTTTTTAAATTAACCGCGCCCGTCTCGTCTGTCATTCTGTCAAGCTCGTCGTCGTGGAAAACAACCAAAGCTCCGTCGCTCGAAAGCCTGACGTCAAGCTCTATAGCATATCCCGCCTCGACGGCTTTTCTGAATGCCGAGAGTGAGTTTTCGGGCGCATCCGTGCCGTGCATGCCGCGGTGGGCGTATCTGTAATTTGCGAATTTCAAGGTCTCGCTCTTGCGCTTATTCGAGGGAGAAATCATAAAAACGTATAGGGCGAAAATAACGAGAAAAAAAGAGAGGCACGCGATGAGAATATATAGTGCAGTCATAAACGTTTTCCTTTTTTTAACTATCAGTCCGTATCAAAGCTTTCAAGCGCGTCTTTCCTTTCGGGTATAACGTCTCCGTGCTTAACGAAAAGCATTGTGATAAAGGAAAAGACAACGAATGCCGTACCGAACGAGAAGAACATTTTTCTCATACCTACAGCATCGTAAAGCACGCCAGAGAGTATCGGGGCAAGTATCTGCGCCGCCATTGATGCCGTGTAGTAATAGCCTGTGTATTTGCCGACCTCGGAGCCGCGCGCAAGCTCAACTACCATTGGGAAGGAGTTTACGTTTATCGTAGCCCAGCCAATGCCGGCGAGAGCGAAAATAGGATACATAAGAAGCTCGGGAGAGGACGGAGTGATAAAGTTTCCGACAAAGAACGCGGCCGCAAGCATTATAACACCCGCAAGTATAGTTTTCTTTCTGCCGAATTTTGAAGATATTATTCCTACGGGAATATAGGATACGATAGCCGCCGCCTGCGCTACTATAAGGGTCAGGTTGTAGTCAAAGTAAAGCACGTTAGTCGCATAAACGGAGTATTTACTGGTTATCGAATTGTAGCCGACGTACCATAGCGCGACAGACGCAAGAATCAGCAGGAGCGATTTGAGCTCTGAGCGGGTAAGACGTCTGTGCTCGCCGTGCTCCGTTACGAGATTATCAAGAGAAAGCTCGCTCGTCTGCCTTTCCATATCAGCCGCCCATTTCCTTTCCTTGACGGTAAATATGAATATGAGAAGGCCCATAAGCATAACCGCGCACGTTGCGACGACGTAGCCCGTGTATTGCATATACGGATTTTTTGCCGTTTGGAAAATCATACCGAGCGCC
>JAZRNI010000154.1:0-8304 GCA_045648105.1 Eubacteriales bacterium
CCCTTGTAGATGTCGCCCTTATCGTAGAATTTTTTGAATATCCTCGCTACTGCCCTTTCATGATAGTCATCGGTCGTTCTTATGAAATAGTCATAGCTTGTATCCATAAGGTCCCAGATGCGTTTAATCTCACCTGCGACGCCGTCTACGTATTCCTTGGGAGTAAGGCCTGCAGCCTTTGCAAGCTCCTCTATTTTCTGTCCGTGCTCGTCGGTACCCGTGCAAAGGAAAACGTCCTTTCCCATTCTACGCTGGAAGCGGGCAAACGCATCTGCCATAATAATCTCGTAGGTATTACCGAAATGCGGCTTGCGCGAGGCGTAGGCTATTGCTGTAGTCACGTAAAACTTTTCCATATTTGTACTTCCCTTTCACAAAAAATCAAGCTCTTAATTTTCCAACTAAATTATTGTAGCACAAATTTCCCGATTTTACAAGTTTTTTTATAAATTTTCTTAATAATAAAATGATTGACTTTTACACGCCTTTTTGTTATAATGTTATTTGGAGATTTATTTTGAAGGCGGGGGGTGACTATGGAAACGAACTTTTCCTTGTGCTTTGGAAACGAAGCGGTAAGAGAAAGACTTGCAAGAGCTGTTAAAAGTCTCACGCTTCCTCACGCCTTTCTCATCACGGGTAAAGCGGGCAGCGGCAAGAAAACACTTGCGCTCGAGCTTGCTATGGCGCTCAACTGTGAAAACAAAAGCGGCGCTATTCCCTGCCACGCCTGCAACACCTGCAGAAGAATAAAAGATGGCAATTACACCGATATTTACACCTTGCGGCGCGAGGGCTCACGCGCAACGATAGGTGTTGAGGACGTGCGCGTCTTTAAGTCGTCAATGATGCTCTCCCCTGTTGAGTCGGACTATAAGGTTTACATCATTGAGGAGGCTGACAAGCTCACACTGCAGGCGCAGAACGCGCTGCTTACGTTTCTTGAGGAGCCGCCGAGAAACACGTACATTATCCTGCTTGCAAGCAGCGCTGACGGTATTCTTACCACGGTAAAGAGCCGCGCGCAGGCTATTGCGATGCAGAGCTTTGAAAAGGAAGAGCTGACAGAATATCTGTGCCGTCTTTCGGAGAAGGCGAGAAATCTCAGGCGCACGAACGGGCGCGTGCTTGAAAATACGGTTATGAACGCTGACGGAGCTATTGGCAAGGCTCTTCTCACCCTGGAAGAGGGGGGAGAGGGAGAGCTTTCCGCAAGTGTCAGTCTTACGAGGCAGATTGCCGAGCAAATATACCGGAACGCGAGCTATCACGAGCTATATTCCGCTATGTGTGCTCTGCCGAGCGACAGACGGAGCTTTATTTCATCTGTTGAGTCTTTAATGCTTGCGGTAAGAGACGCGGTTTTATGCCGTTTTGACGATAAATGCACACCCTTGTTTTATCATAGCCGCGAAGAGTTAATCGAGGTATCAAAGAAAACGAGCTCAAAAAGGCTCCTTGCGGTATACGACGTGCTGACCGGCGCTATTGAGGATGCTATGGGAAACGTAGGCATAAGCTCGATAATAACCTCAGCCGCCACGAAAATAAAATTGCTATAAAGGATACAGAGGTAATTAACGCATATGGAAGAAAAAGCTATCAATCAGACGGCGCAGGATATTGACGCCGCGCCCGAAACGGTGGAAATTGTGGGAGTAAGCTTCCGCGAGGCGGGAAAGATATACTACTTTTCACCGTCGAACAACAAAATAGAGATGGGAAAGCGCGTCATAGTCGATACCGCGAGAGGTATAGAGATCGGCACGGTTAAAATTCCCAACAAATTACTGCCCGCGTCTGAGACTGTGCAGCCCTTAAAGGAAATTATACGTGTCGCTACCGAGGACGATCTCTTAAGAGACGCGAAAAACCGCGAGCTTGAGATGGATGCGGCAGTGATTTGCAAAAAGAAGATAGCAAGTCACGGGCTTGATATGAGCCTTGTCGCGGTAGAGTACACATTTGACAACGCAAAGCTTATATTTTATTTCACCTGCGAGAGCCGCGTTGACTTCAGAGAGCTTGTAAAGGACCTTGCGGGAACCTTCCACACAAGAATTGAGCTCCGTCAGATAGGAATAAGAGACGAGGCTAAGATGATGGGCGGCATCGGTATCTGCGGACGCAAGTATTGCTGCAGCGGATTTCTTACCGATTTCGTACAGGTTTCTATCAAGATGGCAAAGGAGCAGAACTTTGCGCTTAACAGCGCTAAGGTATCCGGTGCTTGCGGCAGACTCATGTGCTGCTTAAAATACGAGCACGAGACCTACGAGGCGGCCCTTAAGTCTCTGCCGCCGCTTGGCGCTACGGTAAAGACCGCGGACGGTGTGGGCACGGTTTGCGAGGTGCGCGCCCTTACCCACGAGGTCAAGGTAAGGCTGTGTGAGCAGGATAAGAACGCGGAAAAAATTTACAAGGGCGAGAGTGTAAAGACAATAAAGCTGCCGGGCAAAAAGGAACAGAAGGAAGAGGAAAATACGGCAGAATAGTCTCAATTTTGCTTGGATTTCCATTTTTCAAAGTTTTTTTATAAAACTACTTGATTTTTTTTGACAATGTTGATACAATGTTGGTAACGACAATATTTGGAGGTAATACGATTATGGCATTCAAAATCACTGACGATTGCATCTCTTGCGGCGCTTGTGCAGATGCTTGCCCTACCGGCTGCATTGCAGAAGGCGACGGAAAGTACGTAATTAACGCAGACGAGTGCGTATCCTGCGGCTCTTGCGCAGATGCCTGCCCTGTCGGCGCTCCCGTTGAAGAATAATTCATTCTTTAAGGAAATAGGAATTTAATATTCCACAAGGAAATATAGGTTGTCCGCATTTGAGTTGGCAACCTATATTTAATAAGTACGGGAAATTTTGACAATGGACTTATTTGAAAATGAAAGACTTGACCGTGTAAACGACAGTCTGCTGCTTATACAGAAAACGGACGGACTGACCTTTGGCACGGATGCGCTGCTTTTGGCAGCATATATAGATTCGAAATACGAAAGCGGTACCGAGCTTGGCTCCGGCAGCGGAATTATATCTATGCTCCTGCTCTCGCGAGAGAAGCTTTTGCGCGTCAGCGCGCTTGAAGTACAGGAAAGCTATGCTGCACTTACAGAGAGAAACGCCGCGCTCAATTTTCTTAGTGACAGGCTTACGGTTGAGAACGTTGACGTGCGCGATTACACAGCGAAAAGCACGGTTGATTGCGTATTCACAAATCCCCCCTATATGAAAAGCGATTCCGGAAAGAGGAACGGACACGACGCAAAAAACATCGCGCGTCACGAGATTTGCGGTGATATTTTTGACTTTCTCCTTTGCGCGGGGAAGGCTTTGAAATACGGAGGAGATTTTTACTGCGTATACCGTCCTGACAGAATGACGGACCTGCTCTGTTCTATGCGAGAAAGCAAGATAGAGCCAAAGCGCATTACCACAGTATACGCAAATCAGAGCAGTGAGCCGTCGATGATTCTCGTTATGGGCAAGAAAAACGGAAAGGCATCGCTGAAATTTACAAGACCGCTTTTTATATACAGTGACAGTACAAACACTTCGTACACAAGTGATATGGAATACATTTTAGAAAACGGAAGCTTTCCGCCCGATTTTACTAAACTAAACGCAAGGTAAGGGATTTGGGTTATGGAAGAAAAGAACAAGATAGAAAAAGGGGTGTTATACCTCGTCGGCACTCCGATAGGCAATCTTGCCGATATATCACAGAGGGCAATCAAGACCTTAAGCGAGGTTGACTTTATTGCAGCTGAGGACACGAGAAACTCGCAAAAGCTCCTGAGGGCGTACGGAATTAAAAAAGAGCTTGTGAGCTATCACGAGCATAACAGAACGCAGAGCGGAGAAAAAATCGCGAGCCGTCTTTTACTTGGTGAGAGCTGCGCGCTCGTTACGGACGCGGGCATGCCCGCTATCTCCGACCCGGGCGAGGATTTATGCAGGCTATGCCAAGAGCGCGGTATTAAGGTGAGCGTTGTGCCGGGTGCGTGCGCCCTTATCGCGGCGCTTGCGCTATCGTCGCTTTCGACGAGGAGATTTGCATTTGAGGGATTTTTACCCGCAAAGCAGGGCGAAAGACGCAAAATACTCGAACAAATAAAATATGAGAGCCGCACGGTGATTTTTTACGAGGCACCGCATAAGCTGTGCGCGACACTTGCGGATATGGAAAAAATCTTTGGGGCGGAGAGAAGAATATCGCTTTGCCGAGAGATTACCAAGCTTAACGAGGAGGTTGAGCGCACTACCGTCGGTGAGGCGGTCAGGGTATACAGTGCGAAGGAGCCGCGCGGTGAATACGTGCTTGTAGTCGAGGGATATAAGCAGGCAGATGAGGGCTCTTCCCTGTCATCCGTTGAGCTTATCGACTTATATATAGCAGGCGGAAAATCCAAGATGGATGCGATTAAAGAGGTCGCGAGGGAGAGAAATATCCCAAAATCCGAGCTGTATAAGTTATACGTCGACAATGCAAACAATTAGACTTACACAAACGGAAGGAAACGAGAAATGATTAAACTTCAAAACAAACATTTTACACTCGAAATTGCGGACAATGCAACCGCAAAGAGCCTTATTTTCAACAAAACCGGTGAGGAGCTGCTTTATCTTGACGAACCCACGCCGATTTTCTCATTTACCGAGGAGCGTCCCTTTAACAATGAAATCAAGCTTGCGTATCCCAACAGGGAGACGACCTTTAACGCTAACAGAATAAGCATTGACGGCGACATACTTACCGTCGGCTTTGAGCTTGTGCCGCTTGAGGCTAAAATCAGAGTTAAAACCACCGACGAGTACATAAGCTTTGAGCTTTGTGAGGTTCCGTTCAATCCCAACTGGTTCTTTGAGCTTTGCATGAGCGAGACACCCGTATACAAGTTCAGGCTTTTGCAGCTCCCCGTAAAGGAGAGAGGAAGATTCGGAGAGCTTCTCAACGTAGAGATGGACGACAGGCTTGCCGTAAACGTGCTTGCCAACTGCCCTGAGGCAATTGTATCGGCAGACAAGCGTTACGGCTTTAAGATACTTACAGCAGAATGCCACAGAGATATTAAGCTCTACGGCGTAAGCGCATCGCTTATCGTCAACGAGACAGACAAGCTCCTTGACAGCATTGACGTACTTGAGGAGGACTATGACCTTCCCCGCGGCGTTAAGAGCAGACGCTCGCCCGAATTAAACGGTACGATGCTCTCCGTATCGGGAGTAACGAAGGATAACGTAGATGAGTTCATCGACTTTGCTAAGCGCGGCGGATTTACGATGATGAAGCTCTGCATTTTCAATTTATCTGATTTGACGTACGATAATTTTTCAAGCTTTAAGGGCGGTGAGGATGAGCTGAAATACGTCCTTGACAAGCTTAGGGCGGCAGGTATTCATCCCGGTATGCACGTACTCCATACGTATATAGGCACTGACTCGAAGCACGTATCTCCCAACGTGGATCACAGGCTCAATCTTGCCCGTATGTTCACACTTGCGAAGCCGCTTGGCGTTGACGACACGACGGTTTACGTTGAGGAAAATCCGCGTGGCTGCACGATGCACGAGCAATGCCGCATACTTAATTTTGGCGGCGAGGCGATAAACTACACGTCTTACACTACCGAGCGCCCCTATAAGTTTGAGGGATGCACGAGAGGATACTTAAACTCCAGGGTACGGGAACACGAGCTTGGTCAGATAGGCGGACTGCTTGACATAAGTGAGTTTGGCGGAGGAAGCATATATATTAACCAGAAATCCACGCTTCAGGACGAGATTGCGGAAAAAATTGCACATATTTACGGACTTGGCTTTGAGTTTATGTACTTTGACGGCGCTGAGGGTACTAACCCGCCGTTTGCATACTACGTACCGTTGGCTCAGTACAGAGTTTACAAGAAGCTCAAAAATCCGCCTCTTTTCTGCGAGGGTGCGGCAAGGGCGCATTTCAGCTGGCATATGATTAGCGGCGGTAACGCATTTGATATATTCCCCGCCAAGGTATTCAAGGAGAATATCGCAAGACATCCGCTTGCAGAGACTAAGCTATCGGCAAACGACTTTACTCAAATCGATTTCGGCTGGTGGATGTATGACGACACGTACCACGTAGACCATTACGAATACGGTGTGTCCAAATCCGTTGCTTGCAACTGTCCTGCATCACTGATAGTATTCACGGAGCCTCATTTGATAACTAATCCGAGAAATGATGATATTGTCAGAATGTTTAAGAGATGGGCAGACGTAAGACACAACAATCTTCTGACCGACGAAGAGAAGGAAAAGATTAAAAATCCCGATAAGGAATTTACTCTTCTTATTAACGAAAGCGGTGAGTACGAGCTTTGTGAATACGAGAAAATCAATGGCACGCCCGACTCTCTGAGCGCATACGTCTTCAGCAAAAACGGCTTAAATTACGTGGTTTACTGGAGCACTGCCGGAGAAGAAAGCTACAAGCTTTGTCTTGACGGTGATAAAATTGAGATTAAGGACGAATACGCAGGCAATAGCGTAGAGTTCAAAAAAGAGAACGACGGTGTGGTAATCGTTGCAAGTGACAAAAAATATCTTTCTTCAAATATTAGCAAAGAAGAGCTTGCACGCGCATTTGCTGAGGCGGTCTTAATCGGCGGTAAATCGGGTGCTGCAGAAGCCGCTAAGGTTGACCGTTGGTTCGCAGTTAAGTAGCAATTAAATATAAGCAAAATAGGCTGACGCATTTAGGCGCAAGAGAAAACAAAACGGGCGAGGAATTGTTTTTACAACGTTCCTCGCCCGTTTTGTTTTCTGTTTTTGTTCTTAATTTATATCTTGAAGATCAGACTGACGGGTTTTGCCATTCTTGCATAAAATGATAATGGCGCAATGCCAAATAAAAAGAAAGACGCGCGCCAAGATTCATTTTCTCGGCGCGGACAAAAATTATGGAAAGAAGACAAAACGGCATGCCGAATTTAAACGGCACGGAAAACGGCAACGGTACCACTATGCCACGCACCAATAACGGCAACAGCGGCACTATGCCTCGCACGAACAACGGCAACGGCTGTGCTATGCCTCGCACGAATAACGGCAACGGCTGCGGATGCAGAGGAGAAAGCGGCGGGGGCATGCCTCGCACGGGCGTATCTGATGCGTGCGAAAACGGCACTACAAGACCGCATTTTGCAAGCGGAAGCGTACAGCTTGCAAGTGTTTACGCACCGATGCAGAAGTGGCAGATGCTATTTACGCCTGACAAGGCGCTCTCACACGGAACGCTCTTTGAGGAGCTATACAAGCCGCTGGAGGTATCAAGAAATGGATGAAAGAGCAAGACTGATGCGCGAAATACAGAACCTTGCGTTTGCTAAGGATGAGGCAATTTTATTTCTCGACACGCACCCTGAGTGCACTAACGCGATGAACTATTACCGCGACGTAATACACGAGCTTGATATGCGTATGGAAGAATACCAAAACAAATACGCACCGATATACCACGAGGGCTCGGTCGGAGACGACTGGCGCTGGGCGCGCGGTGCGTGGCCGTGGCAAAACGAGAAGATGGAGGGTGAAAGATAATGTGGGTATATGAAAGAAAGCTACAGTATCCCGTAAATATTAAGAACCCTAATCCTCGTCTTGCGGGAATTATTATAAGCCAGCTTGGCGGACCTGACGGAGAGCTTGCCGCCGCTACGAGATATCTCAACCAGCGCTATACTATGCCTGACAGCGCCGCTATCGGACTGCTAACGGATATAGGCAGCGAGGAGCTTGGACACTGCGAAATGATAGCATCTATACTCTATCAGCTGACAAAGAACTTGACACACGAGGAAATCAAGGCGGGTGGATTTGACAAATATTTCGTCGACCACGCGCTTGGAATTTACCCGAGCTCCGCGGCGGGAGTACCTTTTAGCGCCGCTTACCTTCAATCGAAGGGCGATGCGCTTGCCGACCTTGCCGAGGACCTTGCCGCCGAGCAGAAGGCGAGAGCGACCTACGACAATATATTAAGGCTCTCAGACGATGCGGACGTAAACGACGTAATCAGATTCTTACGCCAGCGTGAGGTAGTGCATCTGCAACGCTTTGGCGAGGCTATGCACAGACTGCAGGATACACTCGACCAGAAAAACTACTACTCATACAATCCCGAGCTTGACTAAGCTATAGCTCCGAGGGCTCATTTTTCATCCTTGAATAGCTCAAGGTTGCAAGTCGGATCGTAGCCATGTCGTTCTGTGAGCCAAGGAGTTGACCAGGAAGGTTGTCTTCCTAAGACCGCTTG
>JAZRNI010000155.1:0-3967 GCA_045648105.1 Eubacteriales bacterium
TATATCCGCCCTGAACGCACTTTGTTTCTATTTTATAATTTGACATAATAAACACCTCTTGTTTTTTATATTCTCAATCCTAATTATTATATCATAGATATACACCTTTTTGCAAGTATTTTTATAATTTTTCTTTTTCCAAGGTAAAACAAAGAACAAGCCGACGCAATATCGACTTGTTCTTTTACTTACATCTTATATTTTAGTAGCTTCGTCTACACCGAGAACGAATATCGTTGCTCCGCCAACGGTTATCTCCTTGGGGAGACTTCCGTTACCTATTCCCTGACCAAAGGAATCCTTGCTCGTGGGTATCTTCTTGCGAGTGGCGCAGGTATCCGCGAGAATCTTCTTCACCTTTTCAACCTCATCGTCCTCTGTTCCTATAAGAAGCGTTACGTTTCCCACCATAAGAAATCCGCCCGTGGTGGAGAGCTTTGTCACCGAAAAGCCCGCTGTCGTGAGCGCCGCAGCCGACTTTACGCTGTCGTCGTTGTTTACAATTGCAAGTATAAGTTTCATATATTCATTTTCCTCCGTGGCTTTTGCCACCCTAATTATAATTCGTTGTGTAATATCTGTCGGGATTTTTTATCCAGCGCGTTGATATCGTCTATTTCGTATCTGTTGTCGTTACTGTCTCTGACAAGCACGCGTCCGTCAAACAGGAGCTTTATATCGCTCGTTCTGCTCTTTATATTAAAGGATCTCGTGCCTCTGTCGGTCACACACGTCCACGTGATAACGCCGAATTTCTCGGTTACGTTTATCATAGACGTGATCTTGGGGATCATATAATATTCCTCAAGACAGCCCTCAACTGCCTTTCTTGACTCCTCATCAAGATTGTCTATGTCACGGATTATAGCCTTTTCCTTGAGATCGTCATCAAGAAGGGTTATGTATCTTCTGAGTCCCGAGGCAGGAAAAAGTCTTCTCGGCTCAAGGTCGGTATAGATCTCGCCTGCATAGATACGAAGCTCTACCTTCGTTTCTCCCGTGCGTATGATCCTCGCCTCCGGTCCGTCAATAAAAAATGCCATATATATACCTCATTCCGCTTTTGCGGTGTCTGTTTGAGCTTGTTATGTATTGCTATCAATCGGGGATAGTGAGGCCTTCGCCCTTGTTCTGTCCCATAGACTGTATCTGAATGAGCTTATAATATTTGCCCTTAAGAGCCATCAGCTCGTCGTGGCTTCCGAACTCTATAATAGAGCCCTTGTCAACGACTATTATCTTATTTGCCTTACGGAGCGTTGAGAGTCTGTGTGCGATCATAAGCGTCGTTCTTCCCGATATCAGACGCTCGATAGCGCTCTGGATAAGGTTCTCTGTCTCGGAGTCGACCGCCGCGGTCGCCTCGTCAAACACGAGGATAGACGGGTTTTTAAGCACCGCGCGGGCAATAGAAAGTCGCTGCTTTTCACCACCCGAAACACCCGTTCCGCGTTCTCCGAGCATAGAGTCGTATCCGTCGGGCAGACGCGCGATAAACTCGTGCGCATTTGCGACCTCTGCCGCGTGAATGACCTGCTCAACGGTTGCATTAGGAACACCGTAGGCTATATTGTTAAATATGGTATCCGAGAACATCATCGGCTCTTGCTGAACGTAGCCTATGCAGCTTCTGTAGGATTCTATATCCATATGCTTGATATTTATTCCGTCAACGAGTATCTCTCCCTCATAGTGATCGTAGAATCTCATAAGGAGATTGATAAGCGTTGACTTACCCGATCCCGTCGTACCGACGATGCCGACGATATCTCCGGGCTCTATTACAAGATTGATGTCCGAAAGGGTTTTCTTCGTCTTGTCAAACGAGAAGTTAACGTTCTTGAATTCTATCTTGCCCTCAAGGTACTTAGGCTTGTAGGCATCGGGATCGTTCACCTCGGGCTCGGCGTCGAGTATATCAAATATTCTTTCAATAGAGTTGAGTGCCGACTGATAGGAGTCGGAAAGGTTCGCGAAAAATCTTACGGGCCCGTAGAACATGCTCGCGTAAGAGATAAAGGAAACGAGAAGACCTGCTGAAACACCTTCAGCTCCCATCATAGCCCAGCTTCCGCCGACAGTCCAGATAAAGAGCGAGCCGCAGGTTACCACGAATCCGAGTATGTGAGGAAAGGTCTGCGTGATCCTTGAGGACGCGACGTCCACCTTATACCATTCCTGATTGAATTTGTTGAATCGCGCAACCGCGCGCTTTTCACCCGCAAATGCCTTTACTATGCGGATACAAGGAATACTGTCGGTCATGATCGAGGTCACAGCAGCCCATCTTCGCCATATTCTCTTATAGAAAGGCGCTATCTTCTTGGAGAAAATTCTCGATGCGATAACGACAAAAGGAATGGGCAAAAGAGATAACAGGGTGAGCGCGGGATTCATTACCATCATTATGATAACTATACCCACGAGAAGTATCGCCTGAACTATACATTCCTGTGTTATTTTAAGTATAAACGCCTGGATAGTGTTCGTATCTCCGCTTATACGGTTGATAACAGAGCCCGTCGAGGTCTTATCGTAAAACTTCATCGGAAGTCTTTGCGCCTTCTCAAAAACGTCGTTTCGGAGGTTAAGCACTATCTTGTCGCCCGAAACCTTGAGAAGATATCCTCGGAGCGCCGCCACGACGTGCTCGATCACGTACGAAATAAAGAGTGTGATTACGATGATGCCAAGCATCTTCATACCTTTTTCGATCTCGCCCGTATCCTTAAGAGGAAGCACGTTATCAACTATCTGCCTTGTCATAAACGGAGGCAAAAGCGCGATAGCCGTCGTTATTCCCGAAAGGAAAACGCAGAAAACGAGCAGCTTAAACTCCGGCTTTACGTACTTGATAAGCTTTGAGATTATCTTGGATTTAGACTGACAGTGTATACATTCGGCGCCTGCGCGTATAAGGGTTCTTCCGCAGCGCGGACAAATGAGATTCAGCTTGTCGAAGGTACCCTCAACAACGTCAAGCTCATCCTTCAGGCTGTTCCCCGCCGACACAGAGGAGATAAACTGCGTTGCTATATCGCAAAGAGCCGCAACGGAATAGGTATATCTGAATATACGCCTGCGCTTTCCGCCCTTGCTGTCAAGGAATATACACGCGTTACCGTACATTCTCTTGACCTTTACCGTAATGACCTCGCTATAAGAATATTCGTTAAATACCTCCTCGGTAATAACAAAAAAACGTTTATCCGTGACGAATAACGCCGAATCGCCGTATTTGCCGTTAAGAGTAAGATCGGCAACCACTCCAAAAAGGATCTTTTCGCCCTCGCCTACCCTTGCCTTCAGCTCCTCAAATCTTGCCTCAAGCGTTTGAGGAAGCTCCTTGTTGATGAGAAAGTCGTATTTTCCCTTACCGATGTCACCGTGTCCCGCTGTTCTTTGGGCACTGCTTTTTGCTTCAGACTGCATTGTTCTTTTCATACTTGCCACCTATTCTGCCATCTGATCTCGGCGCCTTTAATAAATTTTTTGAAGCTTTATTTCCGCCAAAAATTGCGGACAAGCTACTTCTCAAGAACATTTTAACATCTTATATTTATTTGTCAACGAATATTTCCAAACGTTACACTATTCGGTTAAATTGTTAATATTTTATTCATATATAGTAAAAACGCACCTAAACGTTTGTATATTATCACAATAATATCAAAAATTTTTCTACAAAAATATTCTTCTCGCCATCAAATTATCAGAAAAAAGTTTACTTTGTCGATAAAAAAACTATTTTTTTCAATAAAAAGCTTATAAAATATTCTATCATATTTCACAAAAAAAAGCGGTAACCGTTTTGGTTACCGCTTCGGTGGTATATGCCCACTGAAAACCGAACAAAGTGTTTAGAAGCTGTAGAAGGAAACTCAAGTAATTGTGTAAACTTGAACTCAGTAGTTCAAGCCCTCGGTCTATTAGTATCGGTCAGCTGAACACGTTACCGTGCTTACAC
>JAZRNI010000156.1:0-7392 GCA_045648105.1 Eubacteriales bacterium
TAGCTTTCGCTGCCCCACCAGCCCTGACCGAGTGTCTTTTCAAGATATTCCATAGTAGCTCTCTTTGCTGCCATACGGTAGCAGAGAGTCATAGGCATCTCGCTTTCCTGCTCGAACTGGTGATGGATTACGACGTAAATATTTCTGTAGCCTGCTGAAAGAAGGCTCTTGAATACGTAGTAAACGTAGTTTTCAAATGCTCTTTCCTCAACGTGAACGGTACCGCTCTTGTCGTCGCCAACCGCAAAGGAAGAGGGGCTGTACGCGATAGTAGGAGCTATCATAATTTCCTTTTCTTCCGCAAGCTTTTTAACAAGGCCTTCTGCAACGAGAGTGTCGCAGCCGTAGGAGCAGTGGGGGCCGTGATATTCAACGGTGCCGCCAACTATTACGAGAGGAATATTGTTCTTCTGAGTATATTCTACCTCTCTTGGAAACAGGTCATTAAGTATCATTTTAAAATCTCCTTTTAGTGTAAACGGTGCGGATATTCCGCACCGTTATTATGTATAGATTAGAAATCGAGCTCGATAATACCCTTCTTGAGGTAGTCGGTGTAGCTCTCGCAGCCGTCCTTTGTAATTGCGATACCCTTTTCCCAACGGCAGCCGAAGGTGGGACCTGCAATAAAGGTGTCTATCTGGAAGGTCATATTCTCTTCAAGCAGGTAGTGAGTAGAGGTCTCCATCCAAGGAGCTTCAACCTCAATCATACCTGTACCGTGGCAGGGACCGTATACGTAGTTATCGCCGTAGCCTGCATCCTTGTAGTTCTGAAGGAACTGCTTTGCGATTTCGTCAGCATATACGCCGGCCTTGAGCTGAGACTCAGTCCAGTTGTGCATCTTGAGACAGAAATCAACGATTTCGCGTCTCTCGCCCTCGAGCTTGCCCATAACTACGGGCAGACCGATAGAGGGTGAGTAGCCGTCGATTTTCGCACTGAGGTTAAGCTGAACGATGTCGCCCTTCTTAATCTCTCTGTATCTTGAACGGGAAATTGCGTGACGTGTGCTCTCCTCGGAGAATACGTACATAGGAAGACCCTCGTACTCTGCGCCCTCCTCGTAAATAACCTTCTGAGCAACGCCTACCATCTGAAGCTCTGTAACGCCGGGGTGAAGAGCTGCGATAACTGCGTCGGTAGCCTTTTCAATGATACGGAAGCCTTCACGAAGGCAAGCGATTTCGTTGGGGCTCTTAATCTTACGGAGAGTTACCATAATGTCGTTGCAGTTTTCGATAGATGCGTTGGGATATGCGTTCTTAAGTCCCTCGTAGATAGGAAGGGTGCACTCAACGTAGCTGCCAAGACCTATTCTTATGTTGTTGCCGGTAACGCCGATTGCCTTGAATACGTCGTTAAAGGTGCTTGCGGTAAGCTCGGGATATGCGGGGTCTGCTGACTCGCGGAACTCACGGAGAACGAAGAGCTTTTCAATCTTACCGAAGTCCTTTGCGAATACTGCGGACTCAGGTCCTACGAGAAGCGCTGCGTCGCCGTTTGCAGCGATTGCTACGCCTGCTCTCTCAAAAAGAGGCCAGAAGCCTGAAAAATACCTTGCGTTAGCGTAGTCGCTTTCGGTTGAAGAAACAACCATAACGTCAAGACCTCTTGCCGCTACGAGCGCTGCCGCTTTTTTAATTCTTTCTTGATATTCGCTATCGGGAATACAAATTCTACCCATTGTGAAAATCCACCTTTCATTTTTTGTTTTACAGTTAAATTATATAACATACAAAGATATAAGTCATTACAAAATTGTAACATAAAATTGCACAATCGTAAATTTTGGCAAGAAAGTTTTATTAAAATGCTTGACTTTGCGGGGCTGGTGTGATAAATTATAAATATGGAATTCAAGTTAAAAAGTATAGATAACGTGCTTTCAATACCAAAGATTGCAAACGTGCATTTCTTTGAGTTTGAAAATCACTATCAGACGAGCGAGGACAGCCACTCGTTTTGCGAGCTTTTATTTTGTTATGCGGGTACGCTGAGTGTGAGCGCCGAGAGCTATACGGGCAAGCTCAAAAAGGGGGAGCTTCTTATCCACAGGCAAAATGAAAAGCACTCGCTCCGCACCCACAAAAACCGCAAAACTACGGTTATAATTATAGGATTTTCATGTGAGTCTGAACGGCTCCGCGTTTTTTCACGCGCGCCTGTCAGGCTTGACGAATATGAAATGAAGATGCTTGCGAGGATAGTAAAGGAGGGCAGGAACGTGTTTGCCCCGCCCTACGATACTCCGTTATACGATATGAAAAAGAAAAAGTCTCAGCCCTACGGAAGCGAGCAAATGATGCGCTCACTTCTTGAAATTTTCTTAATAGAACTGATACGCAAGCACGGCGATTGCGCGCAAAACGGCGAGGAAAGCGCGCTTGGCACATTTGCGCCGAGCGAAATTCTCTCTTACGTTGACGCGCATTACACAGAGAAGCTGACGCTTGATGAGCTTTCATTCCTTTTCAACACCAACCGCACCGCATTTTGCAAGAGCTTTAAGGAGCTGACGGGGACTACGCTTGTAAATTACATAGCGGAAAAGAAAATCAAGCGAATAAAGGAGCTTTTGAAGAAGGAAAACAAGAGCGTAACGGAAATAAGCTACGAGCTTTCCTTTGACAATGCGGCGTATCTTTGCCGTTTTTTTAAAAAGCATACGGGGCTTACTCCAAAGGAGTATAAAAAAACGGCGTGCAGCTGACACGCCGTTTTCGGTTATATTCGGCTTATGCCGAGTAATGTGCAGAGGGAGTACTGATATGCGCTTTTGCGCGTCACGAGCGAAAAATTTTCTCAATAACGAGAGCTGTGAGAGACGCGGAAACAATCCCGAGCATAGCGAGCGACAGGTCGCGATAAATAAGGATACCGAAAACAATCACGAGCGTATCGATAATGAAAATTACGTGCGGAGCTCTTATACGTTTCGACGTGCGCGACACGGCAAAGGCTAAAATATCGACACCGCCCGTGCTTCCGCCGCAAAGAAAGACCATAGCACAGCCAAGTCCCGTTAATACCCCCGAGAGTATTGCGGCGGCAAACACGAGCTCCTCGCCCCAAAAAAGCGACACGCGCGAAAAAAGTGCAACGCCTATGGGATAGACGAGCGTGGAAATCAAGGTTTTCAGCATAAAGTGACCGCCGAGTGCCACAAGTCCTAAAATGAAAAGGGCAAGAGTCAGGGCAACTATCCATGCGCTTTCGCCAAGAGGAAAAAGCGCGTTTAATATTATAGCGATACCCGAAACACCGCCCACGACGAGACTGTGCGGAATTATCAGTGCGCCCGTTGCAAAGGAGAGCGTGATAGTGCCGAGAACTGTCAAAATAAGGGAAAATGGGAAATGTCGGGGGTTAATAAATTTAATTTTCATATTCTTAGTATGCCAACAAATAGAACAAATATATATTAACTGTTTAGAAAAGGAGATAATATGATTAAGCTTTGCGCGTTTTCGGATGAGGCGGGAAAATCGCTTACGCATCAGGTGGATGCACTATTGAGGAACGGAATATACCTAACGGAGCTGCGTAGCGTTAACGGAGTGAACGTTGCGGATATTTCAGAAGGTGAAGCAAGAGAATACGGGAAATACCTTGATGAAAACGGGATTTCGGTATGGTCGGTAGGCTCACCGCTTGGCAAAGTGGATATTGAATGTGATTTTGATAAATATCTTAACGAAAATTGCCGTCACATCTTCAAGCTGGCTAATATTTTCAAGACGGACAAGGTGCGCGTTTTTTCATTCTTCAATGCTTACGAAAAGCCACGGACGGTATTTGAATATTTAAGGCGGATGGCGGCGCTTGCATCCGATTACGGTATTACTCTGTATCACGAGAACGAAAAGGACATATACGGCGACGTCTCAGAGCGCATAAACGAGCTTTACGAAAACGTTGAAGGACTAAAGCTTGTTTACGACCCTGCGAACTTCATTCTGTGCGGAGAGGACCCTTGCAAAACTATTGATGCTCTCGTGCCGAAAAGCGACTACTTTCATATAAAGGATGCGATAATGACGACGGGCGAGATAGTTCCATCGGGACACGGTGACGGACAGATAGACAGAATTATATCGATGCTTGATGGGGATATAACTATGACGGTTGAGCCGCATCTTGCGCTTTTTGACGGATATGCGGCAATAGACGAGCGCGAGCTCAAGGGGCGCTACGTATACAAAAATAACGACGAGGCATTTGACGCGGCAGTTAAGGCTCTGCGTGAAACGATAGAGAGAGTGAACAAATAAAAAAACGGCAGTACGGTTTTTACCGTATTGCCGTTTTTTAAGGAAAAATTACTGTTCGCCCTGGTTGGTATTTATTTTTCCTATCATATAGGTTGCTGCCATAATTATTCCGACGATTATGAATACGCCGAGCATACCTATACCCATATATTTAAGATTCTTTAAAAATTCAATCGGTTGAAAGTACATATTTACCGTCTCCTTTCTCACATAAACAGCGATGCGATGCTGCTAAGTGCGGTCTCGGCGCCCTCTGCTCCCACCATGGGAAGGAAGAAGTTGAGTATAAGCGCGCCTGCGATTACCGATGCTATCTGACCCGAAACGTTTACACCGATTGAGTGCATCAGAAGGAAGTTCTGGTTATCCTCTTCAAGTCCCATCTTATGCACTATTCTTCCCGACATAGGGAACGCAGAAATACCTGCCGCGCCTATCATTGGGTTGATAAGGGGCTTGCCGAGAAGCTTCATAACGACGTTATACAGCTTTGCAAACAGGACACCGCCTGCCGTATCAACAATGAACGCAACAAGACCAAGTCCCATAATAAGGAGCGTGTTAAGGCTTAAGAACTGTGCCGCGGTCATATTGAAGGCTATCGTAATACCAAGGAAGAGGGTTACGAGGTTTGCAAGAACCTTTTGCGCGGTTTCGGAAAGGGAGTCAAGCACGCCGCACTCGCGGATAAGATTACCGAACATCAAAAATCCGATAAGCGAGCCCGCACCAGGTGCGAAAAGACACGCGATAACGGTGATAATGATTGGGAAAAGAATTTTGGTCCTCTTGGATACGCTTGCAGGCTTGTATTCCATACGGATACGTCTTTCCTTCTTAGTCGTAAGAGCCTTGATTACAGGGGGCTGAATAATCGGAACGAGCGCCATATACGAGTATGCCGCAACGGTTATTGCGCCTATGTATTTCGAGCCAAGCTTGGTAGCTACCACGATAGAGGTAGGACCGTCTGCAGCACCGATTATTGCGATTGAGGCAAAGTCGCGGAAATCCGGGAAGAATACGGAAGCCATACACAGAGTAAAGAATATACCGAACTGCGCCGCCGCGCCGAATATCATAAGCTTGGGATTGGAGAGAAGCGGACCGAAGTCAATCATAGCGCCGATGCCTATGAATAAAATCAGAGGAAAAAGCTCGTTTGCAATACCTGCGTTATAAAGCGTTTCAAGCGGCTCTGCCGCACCCGAGTTCGGGAAGTTCATAATGATAGCGCCAAAGCCTATCGGCAGAAGAAGCGTTGGCTCCATTTGCTTTTTGATTGCAAGATAGATAAGCACGCCGCCTATTATCCACATCAAAATCATTTTCCAGTTTCCGTCCTTAGCGAATTCCAGGATCGGATTAAAAAGCTTAATCAGTTCGTTCATAAAGCATCCCCATAAATTAAGAATTTGCCTCGTAAAATCAGCATAGCCTTTTAAAGAGGCGTAAAAATTTTGTTTATTCCTTTACGACGGATATTTCCTTTACGCCGTAAAATTTAAGTGCCTGTTGTTTTTCTTCGTTAATTCTCTGTCCGCATATCACTATGGGAATAGCCGGCGGACAAGAGACGGATACGCTTTGGCAAATTCTGCCGAGCGCATCGTTTATACTCACAGTCTCGCACTTTGAGAAAAGCGCCTGTGATATTGGCATACAGCATCCGTCAGAGCTGATGCTTGGAATACTGAGTACGATTTTCTCGCGGCGGGGGAGTCTTGAAAGGCAAGAAAGAAGCCTTTTAAAGTCAGCAGAAGAATTCTGATGGGAAGCCATCAGAACGAGATACACCTCGTCACTGTACTCGCACTCTATTTTGCTCCGTCGCAAATGCTCCGCTATTTCAAAGCCCTTATAGCCGTATTCAATGCAGTTAAGCGTTATCTTTAACGGCTCGCTTTTTTCGAGGAAAAAGCCCATATTTGTCAATTTTTGTTTACATTTCTCGACCTTTTCCACGGTTTTAGCTATCAAGTGGCGCGCCTTAGCTGAAAGGTAAGCATTGGTTTTATCAAGAGATGCCAGCAAGAGGTAGGACGGGCTGCTTGAGGCAAAAAGCGACAGACACTCACGCGCAGAGTCAAAATATACACAAGGGGCATCCTTGGATATGTGGAGATAGGCCGTACCCGTAAGAGCGGGCAGAGTTTTGTGCGCGGAGTCGGCGCACATAGTTGCGCCGAGGTCTATTGGGTGACAGCTCTCGTTTAAAAAGTGAAGATACGCTCCGTGCGCGTTATCGACAAGAAGCGGTATCCCCGAATTTCTCGCAACGTGTGAAAGCGCGCTTATATCGAGTATATTACCGAGATAATCGGGGCTTGTAACGTATATAGCCATCGGTCTTTCCCTTTCTATGAGAGAGGAAAGCGCCTGCACGTCTATATCCGATTTACAAAGGTGTCCGTCCTTTTTTTCGTCTATCCACACGGGAGTAAGGTCTAAGAGCGCCGAGGCGTAAATAAAGGATTTGTGCGCGTTGCGAGTGGCTAAAACCACTCTGCTGTCCGAGTGGGATTTTACTATCGCGAGCATTGCCTTTATAGCAAGGGTTGCGCCCTCTGTCGAGTAAAAGGTATGACCCGTGTTAAAAATCTCGCTTGCCGTGTTCTCACTTTCAAGAATAATACCGCTTGGAGAGTAGAGCACGTCGGCACCTTTGATTTCGGTTATATCGTACTTCTCGCATCCAAGACGTCCCCTGCCCTTATGACCCGGCATATGAAAGCGCGAGACGGCTCTTTTTTTATACTTTTTTAAAAAGTCGAAAATTGGGGATTTCATTCTCCGTCACTTTCCGCGACCTGCATCATTACGGCACATTCGATGCGTTTTTTGAACAGCTCGCAGCCGTATTTATAAACGCCGTTTACGTCGCCCGTTGCGTGGTATGCATTTGCCGCGCAGCCTCCGGAGCAATAAAGCTTTGCCCAGCAGTTACGGCATTCTTCACGTGCGTAGGCATTGCAGCAGCGGAATTTTTCTACAAGCTCGGTGTTTTTGACACCGTCGTATATGTTGCCGAGACTGTATTTTTCGTCGCCGACGAACTGGTGACAGGGGAAAAGCTCACCCCAAGGGTTGACTGCCATATATTCCGTACCCGAGCCGC
>JAZRNI010000157.1:0-1535 GCA_045648105.1 Eubacteriales bacterium
ATGCCCCGCGCGCATAAGGAGTGCCGCCGCCACAGAGCTGTCCACTCCTCCGCTCATTCCGAGTAAAACTTTAGCCATAATAAACTCCTTTGGAGGTAGTGTATATATTTTAATACATAACGGGAGATTTGTCAAGAAGAAAATAATTGTTGACAACCTCCGCACGATATGATACAATAAAAACAAAGAATTATACCACGGGAGGAACCGATAATGAAGCACATCAGAATGCTTTTGATTATTTGTCTGATCATTCAGCTATTAACGTCATCATCTTGTGCTCATACTCCCTCGCCTTATGAATATGATTATCCGAGGGGGATCAGTCCGAAGTATTGCTTTGAGAATTACAAATTATTCGACCCGAATATCAAATATACCGAGTGCTATGAATTCGTTGTGCCTTGGACCAAAAGCGAACGGAAGGGCGCGGGGATGTTCGGACTGGGCTCGGTCAATTATTCCGCAATAAAGGATATTCCCGATCTTTCCTTTATGGTCTGCCACAGATATATCGGATGGTTTGGCGCAAATATTGACGTTTTCCTCGTCAGGCATAATGCGGTTGAAACCGATCCCATAAGTGATTATACCGTAGCAAGGATCGAGCTGTGCACCTACAATGATGTTGTGCCGATCGAGGTGGAGATTGGCGAGACGTATTACAAGTACGCGGAGAACGCGTTTTTCGCGCCGATATTGACGGTCGATTCACCCGAAGCCGTGGAAGCGATACTCTCTGTCGCGCGCCGCCCTGCGGTGATGAGCCGTGAGGAAGCCGATCTTGAGAGGAAGGAATATCCCTTGAAATACGATCTAAAATTGAAGAGCATCTATTCCGGTGAAGCACCTCTTTACGTCAGGATCTCTTTTGTGGAGAATGAGGGGCTTATCTGGATAGGACAGCTTTTATCCGACGCGGAGGGACACGTTTATCTGGAACGGTACTCGTATCGCTGCGAAAGCGAGGCGGAGCTTTGCATCCAAACTGATTTTGGAGATGCGTTCGCCGCCGAGAGCAGCTATCCCCTCGGCGAAAGTATGGATGAGATAGTACGCGGCATTACTTCCGAATAATAGAGAAAAAGGGCGTTCCTTATGCGATCGCCCTTTAATTTGTTATTATATAAATAAAATTTACATTTACCTATGGTATTTTCTCCTAAAATGTTGTATAATAAACTGAATATATTTACACTCATAAGGATTTTGATATGAAGCTTGAAACATTACTCTTCGGAGATTACAGTAAAAGAGAAATCAAAAAGATAAAACCTATTGCCGACGAGGTCGAGGCTCTTACGGACAAGTACCGCGCTATGAGCGAGGAAGAGCTCCGCGCGACCAGCGGTGTTCTCCGCGCGCGTCTTGATGCGGGTGAGACTCTCAATGATATTCTTCCCGATGCCTTTGCCGCAGTGCGTGAAACCGCGGACAGAATTCTCGGCAAGCGTCCCTTCCACGTTCAGATACTTGGCGGTATCCTGCTTCATCAGGGCAGAATCTCCGAGATGAAGACGGGTGAAGGTAAGACC
>JAZRNI010000158.1:0-10789 GCA_045648105.1 Eubacteriales bacterium
CGTGCCAGCTCTTAAGTATCTTATCTACGTATTCAAGGGGAGCCTTCCGCGTGCTCATAACCGCAATATCATACGCTTCGCCTACGATATTCGTAAAATACCCGTATTCCTTGCTCCACTTGGCAAAGTATTCCTTTTCGCTCCTTGAAAGAGCGCGGTCCTTTATTCCAAAGAGCCGTCTGAACGCAAACTCAGTCTCGCTCTCGCTCTCCCTCTCCTCAATGTAAGCCGTAAGAGCACTAACCGTGTCAATATCTCGCTCCACGAGCTTCAGCGCCTTGTTCACAAGTGTCTTGGGAGTGAGCTTCATAGTCTTTGCAATATAAGATGCGAGCGTAGCTATGTATTCGTCGTCAAGACCGTACTGCGTGTGCAGGGCAACGATTTCCTTGGTCTCGGTGGAGTTCATGCTTCTGCCCATAATAGTCTCGCACTCGGTTATAAGCGGCGCAAGGCTCTCGTTGCGAATGGTTCTTGAAACCTTAAGCGAGCCCTCGTCAATAATATCTCCGCGGCGCAGCCTGTTTTCAAATTCGTACGTAATGCTTTGACTGTTTTCCGCTTCCTTGATAAATCCCGCCTCTTCCCAGTATACTACTGCCGCCGCGGCTCTTGCCTTCGACGTGCCGGAAAGAGAGGCGAGCTCCTCAATTGAAAATTCCCTTTGAGACAGCTCTATAAGCGCGAGCAGTACACGCAGCTCCTCCTTGGATGCATCAAGATACGCATCCTTTCCGAGAAGGGAAAGAGGTAAAATCTCGTATCCTTTCATTTACAGTTCTCCTCGTTCAGAGTCTTTATCTCATAGCACAGCTTCATAAGCGAGTCGCCAAGATGTATGTTTTCAATTACTACTCCCTCTTTCTTGATATGTAGCTCGGTATTGGCAAAATTCCATATGCCGCTTACACCGCCGTTGATAAGAGTGCACGTCACGTCATACGCCTGCTCCTTAGGCACGCAAACGATGCCTATGTCAATCCTCTCCGCACGGCAAAAGCTCTCAAGCTCCGAAACGTCATATACCGGTGTGTTGCATATTTTTGTACCAATCAGACTCTTGTCCACGTCAAACATAGCCACCCGTGTAACGCCGCGCCTTTCAAACATAGGAGTTGCAGCCAAGGCGTGTCCAAGATTTCCCGCCCCGATTATAACCGCGCGGTATCCCTCCTCAACGCCTAAAAGCTCGCTGATTTTGCCATATAAATACTTGACGTTGTATCCGTATCCCTGCTGTCCAAATCCGCCAAAGCAGTTAAGGTCCTGCCTTATCTGCGAGGCCGTCACACGCATAAGCGACGATAGCTCCTGTGAGGAGATGCGGAGAGTGCCCTCGCGCAAAAGCTCACCTAAATATCGGTGATAGCGGGGAAGTCTCTTGACAACCGCGCCCGAAACGTAGGCACGCGACGTGTCGTTTTCTATTTTCTTTTCGTAAGTTCCTTTTATTTTGTCGATGCTTTCCATAATGCTTCCTCGAATTTCAAATATGCATACAGTTAACCGATAGAGTCAAGCGCACTGGCATTGAGAGCGGAATTTGCAAGCCTGCCCTCAAGATATTCAAAATATCCCGCGGCGCCTATCATAGCCGCATTGTCACCGCAAAGATTAAACGGCGGAATGTGTATCTTAACCTTTTTCTCCCTTGCAAGCGCGCTAAGACTTGCGCGTATGTGTGAATTGGCCGCAACACCGCCCGAAACTACAAGCTCACACTCGGGATTTAAGTCAAGCGCGCACCTTATCTTCTTGCAAATAGCCTCTACCGCCTCGTAGGTGTATCTTGCGGCAAATAAGGACTTGTCAAGCTCCTCGTTTTTCATCTCGTACCTGTGTATAAGATTCATAGCCGCCGTCTTAAGACCGGAAAATGAAAAATCAAGACTGTCTCCCGGTATAGCAGGTGAGGGAAGCACCATATCCTTGTCCTTATACGCCTCGCTCCTTTTATATTTGGAGTAAAAGCTCTCGCTATCGCCCGTTGCCTTGATAAAGCCCTCGCGGGACAGCTCGTCAAAGCCCTTGCCCGCAGGGTAGGGAATACCTATAATTCTTCCAATTTTGTCAAAGCTCTCGCCTATCGCATCGTCGCGCGTCGTGCCTAAAATTTCAATATCCGTGTGCGTTTTCACCTTGTATATAGCGGTGTGACCGCCCGATATCGTAAGCGCTATAAACGGCGGGCACGGCGGGTCATCGGTAAGATAAGAGGATGCTATGTGCCCCTTGATGTGGTCAACTGCCACCAGCGGAATATCGTTTGCAATCGCAAGTGATTTTGCAAAATTAACTCCGACGAGCAACGCGCCGATAAGTCCGGGATTTGCCGTGACCGCAACGAGATTTATCTCGCTCAGCGCCGCATTTGCCGTGCTCAGCGCCTCATATGTAATTTTGGAAATGGCCTCAACGTGCGCTCTGCTTGCAATCTCAGGGACTACACCGCCGTAAAGCCTGTGCGTCTCAATTTGCGATGCAACGATATTTGACTTTATTTCAAATTTGCCGTCCTCTACGTTAAGGACCGCAACGCTCGTCTCGTCGCAGGAGCTCTCAAACGCAAGTATTTTCATCAGTACCGTCCTCTGCTTTGGTTTTTGTGTGCATACAAATTCCGTTTTCACGCGGATTGTTATAATAATTTTTTCTTACCGAAATCTCAGAGAAGCCACAAGACGCGTATAGTTTTCTTGCCGCAATGTTGCTCTCTCTGACCTCAAGGTACAGCTCGCTTACACCAAGCGCGCCCTCTTTCTCCAAAACGAAATTCAGCAGTTCTTTTGCATATCCCATCATACGGTAACGGGGGTGTGTCGCAAGCCTGTATATCTCTCCCTCGGGCGCTATTTTCTTGCCTATCACGTAGGCCGCCGTCTCGCCTGATATTTTAGCAACGTAGCACATAGCCTGCTCGGATAAAACAGCT
The DNA here is from genome assembly GCA_045648105.1 of Eubacteriales bacterium. Lineage (GTDB taxonomy): Bacteria > Bacillota > Clostridia > Oscillospirales > CAG-272 > UBA1740. Next base: position 2,933 of record JAZRNI010000158.1, read on the forward strand.
GACGCAATATCCGCTTTTGACCACGCATCGCTGAAAATTTCACCTTCAAGCTCTGCAATCGCTTCTATATCCGCATCCGTCGTCCTGAAAAGCTCAATCATCTCGGGTCTCATCTGCCCTTGAGGGCATAACCTCGTCAAGAAGCTTTGCTATCTTCGCTCCGTGCTCAATAGAGCCGTCCTTTGCGAAATTAAGCTCGGGAGTGATTCGTAAATTAAGCTCGCGCGCTAAGTGATGTCTCAATATGCCCGTACATTTTTTTAATCCCTCAAGACTTTCCTTTGTGTCTCCAATGCACGAAAAATATACCGTAGCATACTTAAGGTCGGGCGCGACCTCAGCCCTTGTTATGCTGACGAAATTGTTTGTAACCTTAGGCTCTCTGACCTCAAGCAGGGCTATGGCGAGCTCCTTTGCAACCGCGTCATTTATTCTTCCTCTTCTGTATTTTGACATTTTTTATATCCTCTCTCGTGCCAATATAGAAGGTATTGGCACATCCTTTTTCATATCCGTATTCCTTCATCATCTCTAAAGCGCCCGCCTTAGGCGATGAAACCACCCTGACCTTCGGCATATACTCCGCCACGGTGCGAAAAAGCCAATCGAAATGCGTGCATCCCAAAATCAAGGTATCAATATTTTTTGCCTTTAAAGGCTTTAATATGCCGTAAATCAGCCTTGCTCCCTCGCTTGTCACAGCGCCGTCTCGGCATCCGCCCTCAACGAGCGAAACAAGCGCCTGCGCTTCATTTTCGTAGGTCTCGCACTCAGAACAGAGCGCCGAAATTTCACGCGAGAACGCTTTGGACGCTATAGTCGCGCGCGTCCCTATGACCCCGATTTTGCCGTTTTGTGTCACACTCAGCGCTTCCTTGGCGCTCGGCGCTATTATCGGCAGGGAGAGGGCACGCTCTTTTTTGCTGAGCATAGCGTAAACCGTGCTTGCGGTACAGCATCCGATAAGAATTTTTTCCGCTCCTATATTTTCAAGCAGCCTTATATCGTTTTTTACCAGTCTTATAAGCTCCCGCTCGCTTTTGGTGCCGTACGGCGCGTGCTTTTGGTCGGCAAGAAGGGCAACGTCGATATTTTTGTTAATATCGCGCACCCGCTTCAGAACGGCAAGCCCGCCAAGCCCGCTGTCAAATATTCCTATCATATCCGCACGCATAGCTTATAAGACGTGTGAGGCACTCGGTAAAGGGGCAGAGCCTTTCGTTTATCATCCGTGGGTAAAGACTCGTTTTCGTCATGCCGGGGAAGGCGTTAATCTCGTTGAATATTACATCCTCGCCCTTTATGAAATAGTCAAATCGGGCAAGGTATTTTATGCCTGTAGCGCGCCTTAGCGCCCTTGAATATTCAACGGCAGTCCTTGCTGTTTTTTCGGGTATTTTCCCAAGAGCCGGCGCAAAGCTGCTGTCACTTTTGTATTTTTCATCAAAGCTGTAAAATCTGCCCTCGGAGTGAACAATTCCAAATGGCAGGTAATGCTCCCCCTTGCAGTCGATATACGCGCACTCCAGCTCGTAATCGGACTCTATATATTCCTCTGCAATTATTCGGCTCTCGCCGTGCGCTCTTATTTCTGCGTAGCGCGATAGAAATTCTCCGTCACATTCAATCCTGTAAGCGCCAAAGGAGCTTCCAAAGGAGCAGGCCTTTAAAAAAATCGGGTAGGTGAATTTTTCTTTCACGATTTTTAAAGCTTGCTCGCCGCCACTCTCGGTAAGCAGAATCCAGTCCGCGTTTTTTATACCGATACTGTCAGCCACCGCCTTGCAGGCAGCCTTGTCGTTAGTGAGCGCGCACGCAAGCACGGATTGAGAAAGCGCAGGAATGCCTGCACACCTGAGCGCCCCCTGAATTATCCCATCCTCCCCAAAATTTCCGTGCATTGCCACTATTGCAATCTCCACGGGAATTATCTTGCCAAAGGTAAAAAATCCGCTCTCTCCGTCAAGCCTTACAGGGTAGGTCTCGGGAGTGTCGCAAAGCTCGTTTTTTACAGAGCCTGGCTCAACGATTTTCCAAACGCCGCTCTTGTCAATAAAAATAGGCAGGGGCGTGTAAAGTCTTTTGTCAAGCGCAGATATAAGGTTCTGCGCGCTTTCAACGGAAATGTCGCTCTCCAGTCCCTCGCCGCCGTATATCACGGCAATCGTCCTTTTCACATTTCATCACCTCATAAGCAAGGTATGAAACGAGTCTTAAAACTGCTACAAATTTATAAGCGCCACTCTGTCGTTATTTGAATAATCCTTCAAAATCTCGGCACAAAGTCCGTTTTCACGCGCTATCTGTCTTAGCGCATCGCCCTGGTCGTATCCGATTTCAAAGGCCATAAATCCGCCCCGAAGAATTCTGTCCTTGTAAAGCGGTATGAGCCTTTTGTAGAACAAAAGTCCGTTATCGTCTGCAACGAGCGCAATTTTCGGCTCGTGGAAAATTTCCTTCTCAAGTCCCGCGTAATCCGCCTCGGAAATATAAGGGGGATTTGACAGCAGCGCGTAAAAGCTGCCGTCTACCGCGCTTGAGATGGCATCGTGTCTTAATATTTCAATTCTGTCAGAAACGCCGTTGTGAGCTGCATTGCGCTCGGCTATATTTTTTGCTCCGTCCGATATATCTACCGCCACGGCACGTGTGTTTTTCGTGTTTTTAAGAGTGGATATTGCCACGCATCCGCTTCCCGTGCACAGGTCGATAAAGCTTTCTCCTTCTTTAATGCGCGAAACCGCAACGTCAACGAGTATCTCCGTATCCTGTCTCGGTATAAGACAGTCCGGCGTGACGAAATATTCCTCGCGGTAAAATGAAACCCTGCCGATAATGTACTGCAGCGGCTCTTTGGCGCATCTGCGCTTGACCGCCTCGTCGGCAAGAGGGCTTTCGCAGTCCGTATAGACCAGCGTGTGCCCTTTTATTCCGCACAGCTCTTCAAAAATAATCTGCGCCTCGCGCCTCGGGCTTTTAATGCCCGCGCTCCTTAGCGCCTTTATAGCCTCGCTGAACTTCACTCTGCGCTCTCGCTTCCGCTTTCAGGCTCCGAAGACTCGGCTTCAACGCTTTCGCATCCTGCGCCGTCACCGTCCGCGCGGCTTTGCCAAGCGCGTGATTCGTAGAACTCGCGAAATTCGGGAAAATCATCGCGGAGCGCGCATTTAATAGAGGTAATCGCAACCTCGAGCATATCGGGCGTCGGCTCCTTGGTCGTAATCTTTTGTACCCACTTACCGGGCGCGCTTATCGCTCTCGTAAGGAAATTATCGTGCTTGCCCGCAAGCATAATAACCTCATAGCCAAGCCCTACGACAATCGGCAAAATAAGCAGCCTTATAGCCGTATAAGCCCAAGTGTCAAGCTGAAGCTCAAATACGTTTTCAAAAAGGAGCTTTATAAAAAGTCCCGCGAATATACCGAGCAAAATCATAAAGAACATAAAGCTCGTACCGCATCTCGGATGCAGGCGCGTGTATTTTCTTGCGTTCTCGGGGGTCAGCTCCTCGCCGCTTTCAAAGCAGGCAATAGACTTGTGCTCAGCGCCGTGATACATAAACGTACGCCTTATATCAGGTAAAAGCGAGCAAAGCCATAAATAAAGAAGAAATATCCCTATTTTCACAACTCCTTCAAGCACTGCCGTCCATACGCCCAGCTTGCCGTCAAAGATAAAACGGTCAATAAGGTCGCGCGCGATGAAATTCGGCAGAAACATAAAAAGTCCCAGCGCCAAAGCGACTCCAAGCACCACTCCGATTACCATTACCACCTCGGTAATTCCTACGCCAAGGTGCTTTTTGAGCCATTTTTCGCCCTTGCTTTCCTCGTCCTCAAGCCCCAGGGAATCTGCGGAAATGTATAAGGTCTTGACCGACAGTATCATCATTTCGACGAAATTTATGATGCCGCGGAGTATCGGAATATTCAAAATCTTATGCTTTTTTCTCACCGAAACGAACTCGCCGTCCGTAACCACAAGCTCTCCGCTTTCCTTTCTGCACGTCGTGACGGTTCTGTTGCCCGCCTTCATCATAACGCCTTCAAGCACTGCCTGTCCGCCAACCTTGTTAAGGCGGCTTTTGTCCTGACAGCACCCCTTTATCATTTTTTCTTTCATAAGACCGATTGATTCTCTTTTCTTGATGTGATATTATGTCCATTATAGTATTATAGCATAAATAAATACAAAAATAAATACCTTTTTAAAAATTTACATTTTGTCCCTGTCCGTCTTGCATAAGGAGCTGAATTTTGTTATAATTGGTGTAAGATATCACTTTCCAATTCTTTCCTTTAAGGTAGAGGCCTTAAAACAACACTTAGCGGAGGTAGAGGATGGACGACGGCAGAATCATTGAGCTTTACTTTGCCAGAGATGAAGGTGCAATAAGCGCCTCGGACGAAAAATACGGTAAATACTGTAAAACCGTAGCATACCGCATTTTGTATTCCGAGACGGAGAGCGCCGATTGCGTTAATGAGACCTGGCTTCGCGCCTGGGGCGCAATTCCGCCCGCAAGACCGCAAAGGCTCAAGGCGTTTTTCTCGAAAATTACAAGAAACCTGGCGCTCAACCGCCTTGATTATAATAAGGCAAAAAAGCGCGAGCTTGAAATTTCGGGGATTGCCGACGAGTTTTGGGAATGTGTGCCGTGCGATGACGTACAGCTTGATGAGAATCTTATGCTCCGTGACGCTATCAACGGCTTTCTTGAAATACTCGATACCCGTACCCGTGTGATATTTATGCGGAGATATTGGTATGCTATGAGCATTGAAGAAATCGCGCGCGGTATGAGTCTGTCAATAAGCAACGTAAGTGTAATTTTGCTCAGAACACGAAGGAAATTTAAGGAATACTTAGAGGAAAGAGGTATTTTCGTATGAAGAAAAAATGGCTTTTGACCATGGGTCTTGCACACGAGCGCTACGTCGACGAGGCAGACCCCGAAAAGGGAATGGGTAAAGGGCGCAAAACGTGGATAATGGTACTTGCCGCTTGCGCTATGCTCGCACTTGTTATAGGTAATCTGTGGCTGTTCTTGCCGCATGGCGTAAAGCTCGACGACATATCGGCATATCGGGACAGCGATTACTACTCCATAATCGAAAAAATAAATTATATGAGCGCAGAGTATCCCGAATATAAAAACAACGCGACGATGCTTTTGGATAAGCTTAATACTCCGCACTATGAGATGGAGGGTGACGACGGTATGATGGACACTGACGACGGAGCGGATTTTGATGAAAATCTTGACTTCGGCGCTACGCTTACACCCCCCGATACGAATGGGAACGGCGATAAGTATCAGGAAATCACCGACAACCAAGTATCAGGCGTAATAGAGGCGGATTTGATAAAAAGAAGTGACACGCATATCTACTACCTTGATAAAAACGTGCTTCGAGTGTTTACGATAGACAGAGAGGACTCAAAGGAAGTGGGCTCCTTTAAGGTAGTGGGCGAGGTGACGGGATATAAAAGCTTTGAGTTTTACCTTTCGAAAGACGCAAAAACCGCTACCGTGGTTTACACAAGCCTCAACGAAAATCTTACAAGATGCCTGAGCCTTGTAAGCCTTGACGTTGAAAACCCCGAGTCAATAAGCGTTAAGGGGAAATTTGAAATTACGGGCGACTATATCTCCTCAAGAAGCGTTGGCTCATCTATACTTCTTATAAATGAATTTAGGATAGATAAGGATAAGCTTGACTTCTCTGACGAGAGCAGCTTCCTGCCGCAAATCAACACGGGTGCGGGCTTTGAGAACATAAAACCCGAAAATATCATATCTCCCGATAAGCTTACCGACAGACGGTATACTGTAGTGGTAAAGCTTGAAGAGGACACTCTGGCACCGCAGGGCTCGCTTGCGTATCTATCCTATTCCGATGACGTTTACGTCTCCTCGGACAACATCTATCTGACACGTGTATTTGACGGCAAGACGGAAACGGAGCAGGGATACGTAAAGCGCTATGCAAAAACGGAAATATCCGTCCTTTCCTATAAGGATGGCTTTGAGTCGCTCGGCTCGACGGTAGTCGACGGCTACGTAAAGAACCGCTACAGTATGGATGAATATAACGGTATTTTGCGCGTGGTAACGACCACCAACGAATACGTTACCCCAAAGCAGCACAGCGACAGAATAAACCAAAGCTATCTTAACTCCGTTATGATTACCGCGGTGGGAAGGTCCAGCGCCAATCTTTACTGCATCGACCTTGATGGCTTGGAGACTGTCGGCTCGGTTATAAGATTTGCCCCCGACTACGAGGAAGTGCAGTCCGTGCGCTTTGACAAGGATTTCGCTTACGTCTGTACCTCTATAGAGATGTCCGACCCCGTGTTCTTTTTCGACCTATCCGACCTTTCAAATATCACATATAAGGATACGGGCACGATAGACGGATATTCGACCTCGCTTATAAATCTTAACGGCGGCTATCTTCTCGGTGTCGGTGTCGGCGGCTTTGGCAGCCTTAAGCTTGAGGTTTACGAGGAAAGCGCGGACGGTGTTCGCTCCGTATGCTCTTATGAAATACAGGGTGCGAGCTACTCGCTTGAATATAAGTCGTATTACGTAAACCGCGAAAAGTCAATAATAGGTCTCGGATACACCTTAGTCGGCTCGACGGACGCATCGCGCTACGCGCTGTTCTGCTTCGACGGCTACGAGCTAACAGTCCTTTTAGACGTAGCTATCGACGGTGAAAACGACCTTAAGCGCGCCGTGCTCATAGACGGCTATGTGTATCTCTTCGGTACAAACTGCTTCGCGGTCGAGAAAATATTTAACAGCTAATCAGTAAAGACAATATTAAAAAGGCAGAGGTGCTTTGAAAACGCCTCCGCCTTTTTCTGTAATTAAGAGTTTTTTATCTCTGAATACGGCCGGTACCGTTGCCGCCTGCAAGCGCCTTAACCTCGTCAACGCTAACCATATTGTAGTCACCCTCAATGGTATGCTTGAGGCAAGAAGCCGCAACCGCGAACTCAACGGCATCCTGGGTTGAGTAGCCCATAAGGCAAGCGTAGATAAGACCGCCGCCAAAGGAGTCGCCGCCGCCGACTCTGTCAACGATGTGCATATGGTAGGACTTGGAGAAGCAGTATTCCTTGCCGTCGTAAAGAAGTGCCGCCCAGTCGTTGTCATTTGCGCTGATTGAGGAACGAAGCGTGATAGCAACCTTTTCAAATCCAAATCTTTCCTGAAGCTGTCTTGCAACGGATTTGTAGCCCTCGTGATTGAGCTTTCCGCCGGCAATATCGGTGTTTTCCGCATCAATACCGAATACGTCGTGCGCGTCCTCTTCGTTGGAAATACACACGTCAACGTACTTGCAAAGCTCGCCCATAGTCTTGCCGGCTTCCTCTCTTGACCAAAGCTTCTTTCTGAAGTTAAGGTCGCAGGAGATTTTAACACCCTTTGCCTTTGCAGCCTTGCAGGCGTCAATGCAGATAGATGCTACCGTGGGGTTAAGCGCGGGAGTAATTCCCGTAAAGTGGAACCAGTCCGCACCGTCAAAAATCTTATCCCAGTCGAAATCCGAGGGGCTCGCCTCTGCAATAGCGGAGTGCGCTCTGTCGTAAATAACCTTTGAGGGGCGCTGTGACGCTCCTTTTTCATTGAAGTAAATACCAACTCTGTCGCCGCCTCTTACTATCATAGAGGTATCAACGCCGAATTTACGCAGAGAGTTAACTGCCGCCTGACCGATTTCGTGCTTGGGGAGCTTAGTTACGAACGCGCTGTCAAGACCGTAGTTTGCGATGGAAACGGAAACGTTAGCCTCGCCGCCGCCGAATGTGAACTCAACGTGGTCGCACTGAACGAATCTTTC
>JAZRNI010000159.1:0-2104 GCA_045648105.1 Eubacteriales bacterium
CCGCTTGGCCTCCGACTTGAGCATTTCGGCAAGCAAACCGTCATTCTTTTCAGCTCCGTGCTCAACTACCTTGCCGTTTTCAAATCTGAGCCAGAAATTTTCAATAAGCTGTCCCTGATAGGAAAGGGGCAGAGAAGAATATACGATACCGGATGCCTCGCCCTTCATAGGAGAGGTAAATACTTCCTCGCTCGGTATATTGGGATTAAAGAAAATACCGCTGCCCAGCGCGTTTTCTCCGCCGCCCATAAATATACCGTCGGGAATAAGTCCGACTCTCAGGTCAGTACCGTTCGATGCCTTGTACTGAAGCTCGCTAAGACCGAGTGAGTTAAGATAAGCGCATTTGCGAGCAAGATTTTCGTTGTGATTTTTCCACGCAAGAATAGGATCGTCATCAACTCTCGATGCAGTTAAAATCGCATCCCATAAAAGCTCTATCGCCTTTGATGCGCGCTCGCTTGGGAAAAGCTTTTTTGCCCATTCCTTGCCGGGTACTGCGGCAATGCACCACTGATATTTGTTTTCCATCCTGTTGCGTATGGGCTTTATGAGCTTTGCTTTCTTAGCCGAGGCGCTCGAATATTTCTTAACGTCGATACCGTTAAGACCGTCGGGGTCCTCGCTCGTCAGGTAAATCTTGCAGGGAAGCACCTCTGCCTGATGCTCCCAACGGCATAGCTCCCATTGGTCAAGGCTTGCGAGTGTCTTTTCGCTTCTGTATTTTACGTGCAGCTTTGTGAGCGGGTCGTAATGGAAATCAACCACAACCTTCTTTGCCCCTGCCTTGTAGCACTCGCCGACGAGCATTTCTACAAACTCGGGCTGGTCGATAGCTGCCGAAATCATAACCTCCTGACCCTTTTGTACGTTTACACCGCATCTTGCGATAAGACGCGCGTACGCCTTAAGTCTTCTCTTGTTCATCTTTATTTTTCTCCTTGAATTTTATATGTTTTTAAGCACTTCGAGTAAAAATTCCCATACCCTCACCGTCGAAGAAACGCTGAGCCGTTCCTCGGGCGTATGGATGTCGCACATATCAGGACCTATAGAAACGCAGTCGAGATTTTCTATTTTCTCCGAGAAAATTCCACATTCAAGTCCCGCGTGTATCGTGATAACGAGCGGACTTTTTCCGCTCTGCTTTTCATATACCGCGCACATAACGTCGCGCAGGTGCGACTGAGGCTTATACTCCCACGCGGGATACTCGCCGCGCTCGCTTACAAGCGCGCCGTAACGCTCGCCGATAGCTCTCACGCGCATCTTTAAATCCTTCTTTGCCCAAGCCTTAGACGAGCGCAAGGAAGCGCTTAAGGCTACCCCCGTGTCAAATGTTTTGGCAATTCCGAGGTTCATAGAGGTCTCTACCATATCGGGTATAAGCTCCTCCATTCTAACGACACCGCTCGGCAAATCACAAATCGCGCCTACGACTCTTTGGCTGTCCGAATGTGAAATGCAGGGAATAGCACAAATGCCTTCAAGCGTGATTTTCGCGCTCGGCTCGGTTTTTAAAAGAGTATCCCTTGCCTTTTCTATAAGAGCGCAAATCTCCCCGTAGGAGCTATCCGTATAAAACTCCGCAACAGCGTCTCTCGGTATTGCGTTGTCTGCGTTACCACCCTCGATTTTCGAAAGGCGCAAGGCACAAAGCTCTGAAAGAATACCGCCGAGGAATTTAATTGCGTTCGTGCGGTTTTTATCAATTTCAACTCCGCTGTGACCGCCAAGCAGTCCGCCGAGCGTAATCCTGTATCCGTCAAGGTATTCGCCCCGCGCAAGCTCAAAATCAAGGTCCATTCGCAGTCCGCCCGCGCATCCGACGGTGAATACGCCCTCACATTCCGAGTCGATATTTATCATCGTTTTTCCCTTGAGTACGCTTGCGTCAAGTCCGCCCGCGCCGATGAGCCCCGTTTCCTCATCAGAGGTAAACACCGCCTCTATTGCGGGGTGCGCAATATCTCTGCTGTCAAGAAGCGCCAAGGCGTACGCTACCGCAACACCGTCGTCGCCGCCAAGTGTAGTTCCGCGCGCCCTTATATAGTCGCCGTCAAGGTAACTATCAAGTCCTTCCTTTTCCATATCCTTATCGAGG
>JAZRNI010000160.1:0-6643 GCA_045648105.1 Eubacteriales bacterium
CGTCGAGATAAGCGCGACGGGACATAGCCTTGGCGAATGGAAGCCTGTAAGCGCCCCCGTATGCGAGGCATCGGGCGAGGCAAGGCGCGAGTGCGAAAGCTGCGATTATTTTGAAACCGATACCGTCGCGCCGACAGGACATAGCCTTGGCGAATGGACCGTTACGAAAGAGCCCACCTGCACCGACACGGGAGAACGCAAGCGCGAGTGCAAAGGCTGCGATTATTTTGAGACCGAGACGCAAAGCGCCCTCGGACATACGCTTGAGCACGTAGAAGCAAAAGCGCCGAGCCGCGAGTCTGTGGGCTGGGACGAATACGAAAAATGTACCGTCTGCGACTATACCACCTACGTTGAAATTCCAAGGATTATTGATACGGCTGCGTTCGTCGCCGCCGTCACGGCTATTGACACCGAGGCGTATCCCGTCGTGCTTTACGAGCAAATTGCCTTGGCGAGGTCTCTTTACAGAGAGCTTACCGAACGTGAGCGCGCAACGGTGGCAGCCGAAATAGAAATCCTCAAGAGCGCCATTGAGAGCTATAACGAGGCGGCAGAGCTTGTAAACGAAGCTCACAGCGCCGTTGTGACGTCGGCAATCTCACCGCTTGCGCTCGGCTTTGCGTTCCTATCCGCTTTCGTTGCCTTGATATTAAAGCGCTTTGGCGTATAAGGAGGACATAATGAAAAGAATAGTTTACATTTTGCTTGTATTATCCTTAATATTTGCGCTTATTTCCTGCGAGTCTAATCCCATTTTTACAAGCCTTACGAGCCTTGCAAACCAAAAATACGCAATGGTAAAGGTAAGCGTCAGCACCTATGATGACGGCGTGCGCTTAAACAGCAGCTATAAAATTACCGACTCATTCGTCAGCTATAGCGTTGAGCTGTTAAGCTCTCTTTCGCTCGACGGCGAGGAGGAGATGATAGAGACCAAATCGGGTAAGGCAGAGGTAATTGACGGCGAGCTTGCGTCAATAGACGGCGATGGGGTAGAGCTTCCCGAGTATTCGCTTCTTAGCGGAAAATTCATCTTTGAAGAGTCGAATTTTAAGGACGTAAGCTTTACCGAAAACAGCTTTTGTGCAAGCATAATTAGTCTTTCCGATTTTCTTGCGTGTGATACCGAGGCGACGCTCGCAACCGTCACGCTTGAGTTCACAGCCAAAAAAATCACCAAGCTCGACCTTTCCTATATGGAAAAGGGCGCGACCGTTAATATCAGCTACGAATTTACTTAATTTTCCTATGGAGCTTCGCTTATGAAAGAAATGAGCTTGCCCGCAGGGGTCGGATACGTTATAGATAAATTGCGTGAGCGCGGCTACGAGGCCAACGCAGTCGGCGGCTGCGTGCGTGATTTTCTTATAGGCCGTCCCTCGCTTGACTTCGACGTAACCACAAGCGCCCTGCCCGAGCTCGTAAAAAGGGTCTTTTCGTGCGAGGAAATCATAGAGACGGGCATAAAGCACGGCACGGTAAGCCTCGTATACGAGGGCGAAATATTTGAAATCACCACCTACCGCCTTGACGGCGAGTATACCGACAGCCGACACCCGAGCGAAGTAAGCTTTACCGATGAGCTTATCTTAGACACCTCGCGCAGGGATTTTACAATGAACGCTATTTGTTATAACCCCTACGACGGCTACTCGGATTTTCACGGCGGCATTGAGGATATAAAGCGCGGTATTATCCGTACCGTGGGCGAGCCCGAACGGCGCTTTACCGAGGATGCTTTAAGAATTATGCGCGCTGTAAGATTTTCCGCGGTGCTCGGCTTTCAGATAGAAGAAAAGACCGAGAGGGCGATTTTTGAGCTTTCGCACCGCCTGAACAATATCTCGCGCGAGCGGATATTTGATGAATGGAAAAAAATGCTCTCGGGCAAATTCTTCTATGAAGCAATTTCAAAATACAAGGGCGTAATACAATCGGCAATCCCACAGCTTTCGAATAAGGCTCTGCCAAGTAAAAATCTACTGGACGCCGCTGATGCCTTAGTAAGAAATATAGCTCTGTTTGACTCTGCCGAGGACTACGAGACGGCAATGCGCTCGCTTAAGGCCGATAACGCGACTGTCAAATGCGGCAAGGCGGTGCTTGAAAATATAAGCGCTCCCACGAATACGAAAGAAGCGATTTTACACTTGATGAGCGCGCTTGGAAAAGAAACGGCGGAGCTTTTAATAAAAACCAAAATTTTACTTTCTCTGTCCGATAAAAGCGAGCTTTGCGAGCTTGAAAATCTCCTTAAGAGCGGAGCCGTATATAAGCTTTCACAGCTCAAAATCAACGGTAAGGATTTAGAGGCGGCAGGGCTTTTTGGAGCAGAGCTTGGCAAGGCTCTTAAAAATGCGCTTTGCGCGGTTATGGAGGAAAGCGTTCAAAACGAGAGGGAAGCGCTGATGGCTTTCGTAACCAAAAAAACGCGCCGAGAATAAAATAATTAATAGCCGCACGGTGACTCTGCGGCTATTTTTTTAAAAAACGAAAAACGTGGCGAAAATGCAAAGATTTACAATAGAAGCACAAGGACGGGAATATAGCCTTATTTCTTTGCCGAGCCCCGAGCAAATTCCCTCTCCGTCTGAGATAATTCTTTATCCCTGGGACGGTGAAAAAGCGGATTTTGAATTTGATTTTTGTGACACGCCCCCCGAGATGTGCGCTATTTTAATCGGATATTTCCTTTTCTTTCACAGGGGGCTTCCGATAGATACACTCACCCTTTACGCCCGCGGCAGGGAATACTGTGTTGAAAGAGAAGGGGCTTACGTGTTTTATAGCCTGAGCCCTGAAAAGCCCCTTATAAAAAGCGGCGTCTTTCTCGGATGTGAGATAGAATTTGCCGACTGCGAGGGAAAACGCGCCTCGTATTTTGAAAATCTTGAAAAGGTCGACAGGCGCGTTTTATCCGCCCTGCTTTTGTCGGGCGATAAGACCGAGTCGCGACGGCTTCTGGCGCTTGGGGGCGAGGGAGACTCGGTGCGGCTTGAGTACGAAAATCCGCTCGGCTTTGAGGAGCTTTCGTTTATTGCGGGATTTCTTTTGTCGCGCGGCATTTTCAGCCGCGGCAGGCTTAATTTGCACCACAAAGGAAGAACGCTTGTCTATATCTATCGGGACGGCGCTGTGAAGATAGGCATTTCCCCAAAAATTAAAAAATAGTTTCAGGTCAAGCGAAAAGCTTTTTTCGCTTGACTATTTTTTTTATGTGTGCTAAAATAATATTCGAATTAAAAGGAACGGAGGACCTTCACAATGGCGTTTGATGCGTGTATGATGCGCGCGGTGCTCTATGAGATTTCGTCTGAGCTTATCGGCGCAAGAATAGAAAAGGTGTTACAGCCAAGTCAGGACGAGATAGATTTGATTTTGCATCTTGGCAGGCAGTCGCGCCGTCTCGTTCTCAACGTAGGCCCAAGCTCGCCAAGGCTGCAGCTTAGCGCCATAGCTAAGGAAAACCCGCTTTCAGCTCCTATGTTCTGTATGTATTTGAGAAAGCATATAGGCGGCGCAAGGCTTGAAAGGGTAGAGCAGCCCGGCTTTGACCGAATTGCCGTATTCACCCTCTCCGCCTACGACGAAATGGGCTTTGCTACCGAGCGTCGGCTCGTTTGCGAAATAATGGGAAAGTACGCAAACCTTATATTGCTCGACGGCGACTCTAAAATTATGAACGCGATGAAAATCGTTGATTTCTCCGCAAGCACCGTAAGACAGGTGCTCCCCGGTATGAAATATCAGGTTCCAAATAAGCCGAGCAAGCTCTCCCCGCTTGAAATAAATAAGGAGCTTTTCTTTGAAAAATACGATGGCTTCGAGCCTGAGAGGAGCGTTGAGAAGTTCATAAGCGCCAGCTTTTCGGGTGTCGCGACGGGCATCGCGCGTGAACTTGCGTACAGAGCAACGGGAGCACTCGATACTCCGCTTTGCCTTAGCGATAAGGATAAGCTCTACTCGACCGTTCTCGCGTGGCAACAGCTTTTAATTTCACACGGGTACACCCCAAGTCTTGCGCTTGATGGCGAGGGCTGCCCGATAGATTACTCTTATATGAATATAAGCCACCTGCGGCAGGGGGACAACGAGCGCGTCTTTTCGAATTTTGAGTCGCTTTTTGACAGCTACTTTAAGGAAAAGGACAGGCTTGAGAAAATCCGCCAACGCGCAAGGGATATAACCACGCTTCTCTCTAACGTAATCGCCCGTACTCAAAAAAAGCTGGCAATACAAAGGCAGGACCTTATAGACAGCGAGAAGGGTGCGGAGTATAAGAAGAAGGGCGACCTTATTACCGCAAATCTATACAGGCTTTCACGCGGGATGCGCTTCTTTAGTGCCGTAGACTATTACTCCGAGAGCTGCGACGAGGTGCAAATTGAGCTTGACGAGCGCCTCAGCCCCGCGCAAAACGCACAGCGCTTTTATAAGCTCTACAATAAGAGCAAGACGGCAAAGGCGGTGCTCACCGATCAGATCGCGCATTGGGAAGCTGAGCTCGACTATCTTGAAAGTATAAATGCGTTTTTACAGAGCGCCGAGAGCGAGGACGACCTTATGCAAATCCGCGAGGAGCTTTATAAAAGCGGATACGGCTCGCGCGCAAGGGGGCAGAAGCCTCAAAAGAGTCAGAAAATCAAGCTGACCGAATACCGCACGAGCGGCGGTATGCGCGTTCTTGTCGGACGCAACAATCTGCAAAACGACTATCTCAGCTTCAAGGTAGCCGACAAGGACGATATATGGTTCCACGTCAAGGGCTTTCACGGCTCGCACGCAGTGCTCGTAACCGAGGGCACAGAGCCCTCCGACAAGGATTATACCGAGGCTGCCGCAATAGCCGCGTACCACTCGCAGGCAAAGGGCGCAAGCGTGGGAGTAGACTATACCCGTGTTAAAAATCTCAAAAAGCCGCAGGGCTCAAAGCCGGGCTTTGTTACCTATAAAACAAACTATACGGCATACGTAAGCCCCGCTCTGCCCGAAGCGGAGCGCAAGCCGCAAAACTAAAGGAAAAGATAACTATGGTAGAGCTTACTGAGCTTCATAAATATTTTATACTGCAGCACTTAAAGGAGGGTGAGGTCGCGGTTGACTTCACTATGGGCAACGGTAACGACACCCTGTTTCTTTCAAAGGCCGTCGGCGAAAGCGGCAGAGTGTACGCCTTTGATATACAGGAGCTTGCTCTCGAGTCAACGAGAGCGCATCTCAGAGCGAACGGTGCGCCTGAAAACTACGAGCTGATTCTTGCTTCCCATCACAGGGTAAAGGAATTTGTAAAGGAGCGCATCAAGGCGGGAATTTTCAATCTCGGCTATCTTCCCAGAAGCGGTAAAAAGACAGTCACCACGCTCTGCGAGACTACGATGATGGCTCTTGAAAGCGCCTTGGATTTGCTCTTGCCCGACGGTGTGCTTATTATCGCAATATACCCCGGACACGAGGAAGGGGAAAAGGAGGGTAACGCTGTGCGAGAGTACCTTAAATCCCTCAGTAAATACCGCTTCTGCCCAAGCGAGTTTAAAATACTAAACTCCCCCACCTCTCCCTATTTTTTCCTTGTGGAAAAGAGCGAAAAGGCGCTTTGACGCCCCGCGCTTTCACCGCGTTAATTTCACACGGGTAGGGGCTTTTTTGCAGTTTAGAAAAGAAAATAAGAAATTTTGGCAAAACCTCTTTACAAATTAAAATAAATATGATATAATTTTAAAGCCTGTGACTCGGCGCGCGCAATATAACCTTAGCTCCGTTTGGGACATGACCCTTGCGTAGCCTTGGCTGTTCACCGTTGCCGCATCTGGGTTTAAGGAACATATTTTAGAAGAAAGGTGAAGAAAAATGATTTCAAAGGAAATGAAAACGTCTCTTATCGAGGAGTACAAAATCAACGAGAGAGACACGGGTTCTCCCGAGGTTCAGGTAGCTATTCTTACAAGAAGAATCAACGAGCTTACCGAGCATATGAAGAAGAATCCTAAGGACTTCCACTCTCAGAGAGGTCTTTCCAAAATGGTAGGTCACAGAAAGCAGCTTCTTTCCTACCTTGCTAGAAAAGACATTGAGAGATACAGAGCAGTCATTGCAAGACTTGGCTTGAGAAAGTAATAAACTCAAAAAGGGAACGGGGCTTTTTTTCGCCCTTGTTCCCCTTTGCTCTAAAAATGCCTAAGAAAAAACGGACGGAGCAACGGCAAGTAGCAGTTAATTATGTATTCCGCGCGGAGTGTATAATTAAGTGCTACCGCATTGTGACGTCCTGAAAATTTGTAAAAATGAAAGGAAAAAACAAAATGGTAGAAAACTTCAAAAATTTCGACAGCTACAGAGAATTTACCTACGAGCTCGCAGGCAGACCTCTCGTAGTTAAAACAGGCAAGATTGCAGGTCTTGCAAACGGAGCGGCGCTCGTGCAGTACGGTGAAACTACGGTGCTTGCTACCGCAACGGCATCCGCCGCACCCAGAGACGGTATCGACTTCCTTCCTCTTTCGGTAGATTACGAGGAAAGACTTTACGCGGCAGGTAAGATCCCCGGCTCGTGGAACAGACGTGAAGGCAGACCCACCGAGCACGCTATCCTCGCATCGCGCGTGATCGACAGACCTATCCGCCCCCTTTTCCCCAAGGATCT
>JAZRNI010000161.1:0-2561 GCA_045648105.1 Eubacteriales bacterium
GGCCGTGATGACCTTATAGGCTACGGCGACTCGTGTCTTGTGCGCCCCGCCTTCAGAGAAAACACTAAAAACCGCCAAACGGGCAAAAATCCGCGCGTTCCTGCAAAAAACAAGCCGAAATCTGCCTACAAGCCCGTCTCAAAGGACAAAAACAAGCAGAAAACGAAAAAGAATACTGCGAACTTTAGTAATTTTTACGAAAGCCAAAAGGCAAAAAAATCAAGCAGAAAATAAAAACTGCAAAAAAAGATGTATTTTGTCGCAAAGTACGGAATTTGTATTAAAAACGGAAAAATCCACAAATTAAAAACTGAAAGTTTTGAACATCAAAACTGCTCACAGATGTTGATAACTCGCAGCTTTCAACGGATTTAGTGTGGAAAATCGGGACTAAATTTTGGAAATTGCGAAAAGTTTTCCACATTATCAACAAAAAAATATGTTGAAAACTATATTTGCGTATCTCGAAAATTTGCCCCAAAATAACGGAAAAATCCCCTTTTGCAAATTTGTGCGTTTTGCGAAGCCTCTTTTGAAAAACGAAACGAAAACTGCATAGAGGGATAAATATGCCGTAATTTTTACGAGTAAGCTGCGGCAAGGGAGAAAAATACTGTAATGAATGAGCTGAAAACCAGATATTTAAAGGCAAAGCGTGCGCTTTTTGATAAATTTTTTTCACAAAGGCTCAACGCGGAGCAATGTCGCGCGGTCTTTACTCTTAAGGGCCCGCTTTTAGTGCTTGCAGGCGCGGGCAGCGGTAAAACCACCGTGCTTGTAAACAGAATTTCATATATAATTAAATACGGTAATGCGTATTTTTCCGAGGAAGTGCCGGAAAACCTCTCGGAGCTTTCCGTAAAAGCCTTTGAAAGAGCAGTCTCTATGAGCGCTGAGGATATATCGGGCATACTTCCCGAATTTATAAGCGAGCCCTGTCCGCCGTGGCAGGTTCTTGCCTTTACCTTTACGAATAAAGCGGCAAACGAGATTAAGGAAAGACTTTTCTCAACCTTCGGTGACAAGGGACTTGCAAGCTCCGTGTGGGCGGGCACCTTCCACTCCATTTGCCTCAGAATATTAAGAAAGCACTTTGACAGACTCGGCTACGGCGAGAATTTTTCAATTTACGATACCGACGACTCAAAAAGACTTGCGCTTGCCTGTATGAAGGAGCTTTCCATAGATGAGAAAACCCTTTCCGTAAAGCACGTGCTGCGTGAGATAAGCCGCTCTAAGGACGCTCTTTTGAGTGATGCGGACTACGAGATAACACACGACCCAAGGAGCCGTGACGTCAAGCGCATTTTCTCTCTTTATCAGAAAAAGCTTAAGGAATATAACGCCTTGGACTTTGACGATATAATCGTAAAAACCGTCAAGCTTCTTTCCGAATGTGAGGACGTGCGCGCGCATTATCAGCAAAAGTTCCGATACGTTCTCGTTGACGAGTATCAGGACACTAACTACGCTCAGTTCGTCTTGACAAAGCTTCTCTCCGACGGCAGCCGCAATATTATGGTAGTCGGAGACGACGATCAGTCTATTTACAGATTCAGAGGCGCAACGGTCGAGAATATACTCAGCTTCGATAGGGTATACCCCGACGCAAGCGTGATAAAGCTTGAGGAAAACTACCGCTCCACGGAAACTATCCTCGATGCGGCAAACGCGATAATAAAAAATAATGAGGACAGACACCAAAAGGCGCTCTGGTCAAGACGCGGCAGGGGTGAGAAAATTACCCTAAGACAGGTGTATGACCAGAACGAGGAAAGCCGATACATAATAGAAAAGATTGTCAACGGCGTTCGAAAAAACGGACACCGTTATAGCGATTACGCGGTTCTTTACCGCACCAACGAGCTTGCGCGCTCACTGGAAACAGGCTTTGCCAAAAGCGGAATACCGTACAGAATTTTAGGCTCCTCACGCTTCTACGACCATAAGGAAATCAAGGATATTATGGCGTACCTCTCACTCATAAATTCTCGCTCGGATAATTTAAGGCTTAAGAGAATTATAAACGAGCCCAAGCGCAAAATAGGAGCGGCGACAGTCGAGGAAATAGAGCGCGCGGCGCTTGAGGGCGGAACGTCAATGTTCGAGGTCTTAAAGAACCCCACCTTGTACCCAAGTCTTTCAAAAAGCGCAGACAAGCTGCTTTCATTTGCAAATCTCATAGAGTCGCTAAGCGCGCTTTCCGTACCCCCATCCGAGCTTATAAGCCGTGTTTTTTCTGACACGGGGTACGAGCAAATGCTGAAATCAGAGGGCTTTGAGGGCGAGGGCAGAATAAACAACGTAAACGAATTTATATCCGCCGCCGTTGAATACGAAAGCCGCTGTAAGGCCGCTTCAATCGAGCCCACTCTATCCGGCTTCCTTGAGGAAATAGCTCTTGTCAGCGACGTTGATAAGTACGACGAAAATGCCGATGCCGTAGTCTTTATGACAGTCCACGCGGCAAAGGGACTTGAGTTTCCGACGGTGTTTATAGCAGGTATGGAGGACGGAATTTTCCCGTCCCAGATGTCACTTGACGAGCCCGGCGGAATAAA
>JAZRNI010000162.1:0-8582 GCA_045648105.1 Eubacteriales bacterium
CGATCCGACTTGTAATTGCCCTCGGGAGCAAGACGGAGCATAATTTCTCCAAATGTAACAACCTTCATTTTCTGTTTTTTCCTTTCAAATCTTTGTTTTGTTATATATTATTACCATAGACATTTTAACATTATTCAACGCAAATTTCAAGTGAAATTTAAAATCAGTCGGCTTTCATTTCAGAAAGACAGCTTTTGCACACCTTTCTGCCTCTGAATTCACAAAGCCCGTCAGCACCTGCGCAGAATATGCAAATCTCTCCGTACTTTTTAAGTATAATCTGTTCGCCCTCAACATAGATTTCAATAGGGTCGTCAGTCACGATTCCAAGCCTTTTGCGAATTTCCATAGGCACAACTATTCTGCCAAGCTCGTCAATTCTGCGTATCACTCCGGTAGATTTCATCATTTTTCTCCTTATTGGTAAATTTTGTCATACAAATTTTACCATATTTCACGCCTTTTGTCAATAGTTAAACAAAAAAATTCAAAAAATACGAGACTGTGTAAAAATGGACAAGAATACTTATTTTTTCGCTCTGCCCGAGCGCTTGCGCGCGGAAATTACAGCCCTTCTTTCCCGCAGGGGGAAAACGCTTGACTCCGTAGGGGAAATCCGCCTGCGTGCCGACGCCGCATCAGCGCTTTATTTGAACGGAGAAAGGCAGCTGCTCTTAAGCACCGTAAGTCGGGGCGAGCTTTTAAAGACCTTCGAAAACCTCTGCGGCGGCAGCATATATTCGCACGTCGATACACTCAAGGATGGATATATTGCGCTTGAGTGCGGGGTGCGAGTCGGTGTGTGTGCAAGGGCACGGTACGACGGGGACAGGCTCTATTCGTTTGACGAGATAGGCTCGCTCGTTTTTCGCGTGCAGACGGATACCGAGCCTGAATGTGAAGAGCTGACGTCTTTTTTTCAAAAAACACAAAGAGGTATGCTGATTTTCTCACCGCCAAGACAGGGCAAGACCTATGCCCTGCGTGCGCTTGCATCCTCACTCAGCCTCGGCAGAGATGCGCCCGAGGTTGTCGTTATTGACGAAAGACTTGAATTTTCCTCACTTGACAGACGCGCGCGCAGTCTTGATATTCTGTCGGGCTTTAAAAAGAGTGACGGGGTAAAAATCGCGCTCCGCACGCTCTCACCCGACATTATAATTATGGATGAGCTTTCCGATTTCGACGAGTGCTTGAAAATACTTGAATTTATGCGCGGCGGAATCCGAGTTATAGCAAGCGCTCACGCAAGCTGTCCCGATGACCTGAAAAGCAAGGCGGGCGTGTCGGAGCTTTTAAAAAACGGTGTTTTCGATACTCTTGTCGGTATTGAAATCCGAGAGGGCGAGAGGGTTTACAGAAAATATGATTAAATATATTTTGTCAATAGCAATATTGCTTCTTACGTTGAAGCTTTCCCAAAAATACGTAGAGAGCCTTAAGCGGGAGCTTGATTTGTCAGAGGAGCTTGTGGGACTTGTCGCGTTTTTAAATCGGCGCCTTCGCCTGTCGCTTGCGCCCATACCCATACTTTTGCGCGGATATAGCTCTGAAATTCTTTCGGAATGCGGCTTTATTGACGAGCTTTTGCGTACGAGCAATATAAAATCCGCATTTTTATCCCACGTAAAAAAAGAGGAGCTCGACCCAAATATTTACGCTACGCTCTGTGAGCTTTTTGAAAAGGCAGGGGAGGGAGATATAGGACTTTGCGGCGCGAAAATGTCGGAAAGCCTTAAAAAGCTCGAAGAACGGCTTGATGTTTTAAAAGAGGAATTCAAAAAGCAAAAAAAGATTATAAGCACGCTCTCGCTTGGCTTTTCACTGGGATTTATAATACTGATTTTGTAAGGGGACGAAAAATGGGAATAGAATTTATAATCAAAATCGCGGGCATAGGCATACTCGTCACAATATGCGCTCAGGTTCTTTCCAAGGCGGGACGGGACGAGCAAGCGGGCTTCGTTGTGCTTTCGGGAGTTATCGTCGTGCTTATTATGCTCGTCAGCGGCTTTGCGGAGCTTATAGAACTTGTAAAAGAGGCGTTTGAGCTATGACGGAGCTGTTGGCAATAGCCTTTCTCGGGTGTGCTGTAATCTCGGTCTTGAAAATACTCGGCTACAAGGGCGTTGGCGTAAGCCTTGCGCTCGTGCTTATATGTATGTTTGGTGTTTTGCTAAATCGCGTGAGCAGCGTAGGCGGTGAAATTATGGGCTTGGTTGACGGCGCGGCGCTCTCAACTACCCGCGACCTTGCGAAAATTATGGGCGTCGCCTACGTCTCGTCAATATGCGAGAGCACGTGCACGGCGCTTGGTGAAATTGAGATTGCGAAAATAGTCGAGGCGGGGGGCCGTGTAGAGATAATCGCCCTTCTTATTCCGTATTTCAAGTCCATTTTAGACGTTGGAGGTGCGCTTCTTTGAATAGCTCCGGTAAGGATTTTTGGCAGGAATTTGATAAAATTTATCCCGGCGGAGCCGGCAATATGGAAAACGCAGCGGACGCTGTGGGAATAGAGAGCTTTCTTGAGCTTCTTTTTGACTCGTTTAAGGGCGCGTTCAAGGGCTCGCTCTCAATCCTTACAACTCTTCTCGGTATATGCATCGTTACCGTAGCGCTGAGCTACCTTTCGCTTGATGAGAAAAAAGGGAAGACGGTCGAGCTCTCAGCGCTTACCGCCTCATCCTTGCTCATATTTTCCCTGATACGCCCAATGATATTTTCCATTGAGTCATCTCTATCGTCTCTTCTTGATTTTGTAAGCTCGCTCTCTCCTATTCTCAGCGGAATCCTGCTCGCATACGGCAACGTTAATACGGCGATGGCGCAGGCTCTCAATATGAATATCATAATTTCCGTTATATCGTTCGCGGCAAAAAATCTGCTTTTGCCCGCAGCCTTTGCCATCTTTGCGTTCGCAATGCTTTCGTCCGTATCGGAGGGAGACGCGCCCAGAGTCGTAAAATGGCTGAAAAACTGCTTTTTCACAGTTTTCGGGATAGCAAGCGGCTTGCTTTTTTCCTCACTCGCGCTCCAAAACGTGCTCGCAAATTCGGCAGACGGACTCTACATCAAAACCGCAAAGCAAGCGGTATCGGGTATGATACCCGTCGTAGGCTCGACTATTTCCGCCTCGCTATCCTCGCTTATGAGCGCGTTTGCGTACGCAAAGGGAGCTATGGGCGCTATGTCTATAGCCTTTATAGTAAGCCTGTTTTTGCCCGCCTTTTTTTCGCTTTTACTTTTGCGTGCCGCTCTTTCCTTATGCGGCTCGTTTATGGAATTTTGCTCAATGGGCGGGGGCGTGCGGCTTTTTTCGGCATTTACGTCAGGCGTTGACGCCCTGCTCGCGGTGTACGTTCTATCCTTTCTCTCTGCCGCGTTCGGCATAGTTTTCTTTATGAAAGGTGGTGTCGAGGTCTTTGGGTAATTATCTTTACACCTTGCTCTCGTTTAGCCTTGTGCTTTCTGTTTTTTCGCATATTACGCTCAGTGACAAAACGAAAAAAACGGTGGCGCTGGCGGGCACGGTGCTGTTCCTTTCACTCGCCATAGCTCCCCTTGGCGAGCTTGCAAATGGACTTTACAGCTTTGACGTTGATGAATACATAGACGGCATAAAAGAGACTCTCGACACGGAGGGAGAGTATTTGGATGCTTGCGAAAAGAGCTATTGCGAGGGAATAAGACGGCTTGTTTGTGAGAAGTTTTCACTTGATTATTCCGACCTTTTCGTTGAGGCTTCGGACTTCGATTTTGAAACGATGAGTGCCACCCGTGTAGAGATTTTGCTGAAAAACAAGGCTGTTTTTGCTGACAGCCGCGCAATCGGCGAGTACGTTTTCCGCTCTCTCGGTGTGCCATGCTACGTGGAGGTGTTATTTAAATGACTGATATTTTACCGTTTATCAGAAAAAACAAAAGGCTTTGTATAATTTTCGTCTCTGTTGCCGCGCTGCTTTTGGCTCTGTCCCTGTTTACGCAAGACGCAGAGGAAAAAAGCACGGCGAGCTCGCTTTCGGAATATAAGGAAATGCTCGAGCAGCGCCTGTGCGAGCTATGCTCGTCCATAGACGGGGTAGGCAAGTGCTACGTCTACGTAAGCTTTGAGTCGGGCGAGGAAAATTCATATAAAAGCGGTATGCTTATTGAGACTAAACCGCCAAGGGTGTTGGGTGTGAGCGTGGTGTGCCAAGGGGGAGATAAAATTGAGGTTAAGCGTGAGCTTGCCGAGCTTTTTACTTCTCTTTTTGATATCGGAGCAAACCGCGTGAAAATTTCCAAGCTCAAATGAGCAAAAGCAGGAATATCCTACAACGGTCTCTCATAGCCTTAATCAGGTGGTAAACGAAGCGTCGAAAGCCACTTGCCAGAATAAAATTTTATAAGGAGAAAAAGGTAATGCAAAAAGAAAAAGTAAAACAGTTCTTTTCATCAAAATCTGCAAGAAGCGCCCTTCTGATTGTCGCAGTACTGCTAATCGGTCTTGCAGTGTACCTCAACTATCAGTGGTTTTATGACCCACTCGGTTCGCTGGGGTACGGCGATAATAATATGGATAACGCAAACGGAGATAGCGCACAGACGGGCACGGACGGCTCGACCGATGCGGAGAACGATTATTTCACCGCTACCGCTTTAACGCGCAAGCAGTCCAGAGACGAGGCTATTGACGTATTAAAGCTCGTTACGGAAAACGAGGAGGCAAGCGAAGAAGCAAAGGCCGAGGCCAGCGCTAAAATTTCTCAGATAGCAGTTGATATGCAGAACGAGTCCAACATCGAAAGCCTGCTTAAGGCTAAGGGCTTTGAGGAGTGCATAGCCGTTATTTCCGAGAACAGCGCAAGCATAGTCGTAAAGGCCGAGGACCTTCAGGCAAACGAGTGCGCGCAGATTCTGACCGTAGTTTACGAGACAGCGGGAATTTTACCTGAAAACGTAAGCATTATCAATAAGTAATTCCGTAGCTCGGCTTACTTACGAAAGAGTGGAGAAAAAACTCCACTTTTTCTTTTTCAGAGCTTTAAAAGTCATTGACAAGTGCTGATAAATATGCTAGAATATTTAAAAATATTAAAAACGGCGTTGCCGTTGGGAACGGAGTATACTATGAATAAGCTTAAGGTCGGTATTATCGGTGCTACGGGTATGGTAGGACAGAGATTTATAACACTTCTCTGTAATCACCCCTATTTTGAAATCTCTGCCCTCGTTGCAGGCGGACGAAGTGCGGGGAAAAAGTATTCCGACGCCGTTATGGGAAGATGGAAGATGGACTGCGAAATACCCGCGGGTATTGGCGATATGGTCGTTATGAACAGCGATGAGGTCGATGCGGTCGGAGCTATATGCGATTTCGTATTCTGTGCAGTCAGCCTTTCAAAGGACGAAACACGCGCGCTTGAGGAAAGATACGCCAAGGCGGAAATCCCCGTCGTTTCAAACAACTCCGCGCATAGATGGACTCCCGACGTTCCGATGGTTATTCCCGAAATCAACGATGAGCACCTACAGGTAATAGAGCATCAGAGAAGGAGACTCGGTACCAAGCGTGGCTTTATCGCGGTAAAGCCCAACTGCTCCATACAGTCGTACGTCGGTGCGCTTGCGCCCTTGCGTAAATACGGCATCAAGGAGGTTGTTGCAACCACCTATCAGGCAATAAGCGGTGCGGGCAAGACGTTCAACGAGTGGCCCGAGATGATTGACAATATCATTCCTTACATAGGCGGAGAGGAAGAAAAGAGCGAGAAGGAGCCCCTTCGCGTATTCGGAGAGGTTCGCGACGGAGTAATCGTTGCCGCACTTGAGCCCGTTATCACGACTCAATGTATCCGCGTGCCCGTAACGAACGGACATATGAGCGCGGTTTTCGTTAAATTTGAGAAGAAGCCGACTAAGGAAGAAATCCTTAAGGCTTGGAAAGAGTACGAGGGCAAGCCCCAAGCTTTAAAATTGCCGTCCGCTCCGGAGCAGTTCCTTACCTATTTTGAGGAGGATAACCGTCCTCAGACAGCTCTTGACAGAAACATTTACGGCGGTATGG
The DNA here is from genome assembly GCA_045648105.1 of Eubacteriales bacterium. Taxonomy (GTDB): domain Bacteria; phylum Bacillota; class Clostridia; order Oscillospirales; family CAG-272; genus UBA1740. The sequence continues at coordinate 6,049 of JAZRNI010000162.1, forward strand.
GAGTCACACTTGGCAGACTGCGCGAGGATGCGCTTTACGACTACAAGTTCGTAGGTCTTTCGCATAATACTCTCCGCGGTGCAGCGGGCGGTGCCGTTCTGATTGCCGAGCTTTTGTATAGAGAAGGGTATTTTAACTGAAAACGGATGCTTAATAATCCGCAAAGATAAGGAAAAACTGCTTTTTTGGTAAAAATCAATAAAAAACGAATGGAAAATTTGACACATAGCATATCACAAAACAGTCCTTCTCTCTTGACATTCAGTAAGAAAAAATATATAATTATATCAGTTAGAAAATAAAATGCAGAAAGGCATTTGGTACGGAAAATGAAAAGATTTATGGCTATCCTTCTCGCAATAGCGTGTATATTTGCGCTTGCTTCTTGCGGGGAAGAAGAGGTTTCCCTTCTCGCACAAATCGTCGAAGATGCTAACCCGAGCAGGGTCAAGACGCTTACGGTGGTTATAACTGATGAGGATGTTTTCCACGGCACCTACGTTACGACGATAGACGGTGATGACTTTGCGTTTGATTACAGCTATGAGAAATATGCAGACGTTGCAGATGCATCGTCGAGCTACATAAAGCTTGTAGAGGGCACCGTATATTACAAGGACGGTAAATATTCCGTTGACGGTGAAAACTGGTCCGTTGAAAAGCCTGACGTTGACAGTCAATCCGTTACGCTCAATCTTGACGATGCGAACTTCAACGATTATATACTGAGCGAGGATCAGCGTTCGCTGGTTGCTACGTTCACGTCTGAAAACTCTGAGCTTGTCCTTGGCAGAAAAATCTCTGCTGTGGGCGACATCACACTCGTTGTTAAGACGAACGGCGTTTACTTGACTACAATTTCAATATCATACACAAGCGAGCTTGGCGAGGTAAGAATAGATACTTCGTACGCTTACGAAATTGCAAGCGACACCGACGACGGTGACGGCAGCGGCGAAGAATAAGCCGAAGGTCTGTTTTGTGCTTGATTGAAAAGAAAGGCGATAGATGATGAAAAAGATATTGGTATTGCTTGCGGCTGTTGCTATGATTTTCTCACTCGTATCCTGCGGGGAAAATGAAACCGAGCTTACACCGCTTGAGGCATTTAATAAAATTTGCGAGGCGAGCGAGCCTACCATGGTTGCCACTGAGGTTGTGGAGACACACGGTATTTTCACTCTTAACGCAAGCTACACTTACGTAAAGGGAACTGTTGACGGCAAGGACGCTACTCAGTACGTTGCAGTATACGATAAATTCGAGACTGTTGATAACGGTATTTCCGACGTAGTTACCTCTCCCATCGTAACAGTCACCGAGACTAAGGAATACGTTGACGGCAAGGGTGTACGCGAGAACGGCGGCAGCTGGTCAAAGGGCGGCGATTTTGCTCCCGCGGCAGGCTCCTTAAAGCTCAATTTTACAGAGGAGCTCGTTCCTGAATACAGCTACGCAAATAACGTTTTAACCGCTACTGTCGAGGCGGATAACACCGAGGCTGTTCTGGGTGTTGCAATCCCTGTAGACGTTGAGATGGAGATAGTAACCGACGGTGCGGCAATTATGTCCGTCTCTGTCTCTTACTCTATCGAGGAAGATGATGATTATCCTGAAATTACGGTTACAATGAATACCGTTTATTCCTACGATGTTCAGGCAATCACACTCGTTAAGTGACAGTAAAGGAGTAAAGGTAAAATGAAAAAGCTAATTTCGTTATTTATGACGGTATCGCTTCTTCTCGTATGTGCAGTAGGACTTGCTTCCTGCGGCGATGACGAGGTTGATACCTTGGCAGATTACATTGCGGCTCAAGAAGCAACTGACCCCAAGCAAGCAGTTGTCGGTATAAGCGTAGAAACCGCTATCGGTACTCTTAACGGTACCGTTACCACAAACTATAACAGCGACGGATCGTCGGTTATCGAATACTCGTACGAGAAATTCAACGCTATCGGCGAGGGTGACGGTGAGAAATCCACCGTTACAGGCACAGTTACCTGCGACAAGGACGGTAAATATTCGGGCGCTCTAACGGGCAACGTAGATACCGCAGCCTCAATCAAGCTGAATCTTGATACAAAGCTTCTTGAGAACGTAAGCTTTGACGACGGCGTTTGCAGCGCAACCGTAAAGTCGGAAAACACCGCCGAGGTTCTCGGTGTAGAGCTTGGCGCAGATGCAAGACTTGTACTTTACAAGACCGAGGGCAGCATAAGCTCATTCACCGTAACCTACCGTAACGGCGATAACACAATTTCCATCGTTTGCGAATACAATTAACTTAACACGTAAGCACCTGCTACAGAGCAGGTGCTTATCAAAAGTAGATATCTCGCGCGTTAAATTAACCCTAATTTATAATTTGTTCACATTTTCCTAACACATAGCTAACATATATTTGCTATAATACAGAAGTCACGTTACAGCCCCTGCGACAAAGACATAGCTCGTAAGGAGTATAACCGGACGGAGGACCGATCCGGCAGAGAAAAGCAAGCAAACAAAAACTAAATATGGACCATTAGCTC
>JAZRNI010000163.1:0-2422 GCA_045648105.1 Eubacteriales bacterium
CGAGCTGGTTAAAGGTTGGCATGATTTTCCTCCTTCTTTAAATATTTTATACTTTCGTGAAATAGGCATAGTTAGCCCACTTCCACGCAGTACACCCTATTGTATCACTTTAAATAATTTTTGTCAATAGTTTTAAAGAAAAAAACTATCTTTATTTGTTTATATTTGCCATTATTTACAGCGGTATGCAAAAGAAAAAGGCAGGAAATCTGTATTCCCGCCTTATGCTTTAATATCATTGCTTCTTCGGCTCTTTGCTTTTGTGCTTGAATTTTGCAAAAAAGTCGCGTACCTTCTTCCTGACCTTAGCAGCCTTCAGTATCTGCTTTAACCTATCGAGTCTCGGCTTGGTCTTTCGTTCAACCGCTCTCCTATACTCTTGGTGAGTGTAAAGCTCTACGCAAGCAACGAACTCACAAACGTCTTCAAGCTCGAAGTCATCCTTATCGTAATCGCGCCAGCCCATAAGCTCCGAGAACTGATCGTGAAGAAGGTCCCAGAACTCCTCCTTTTCGTCCTTGCCGAGCGCGTTATAGGTTTTATAGCAGCGGGACGCAGAGAGATTGAGAAAGGCGTTCTTCAAGGGGGCGAGCATTCCGTGCGCTCTTAAAAATTCCCTGATTTTTGCGTAAACCTCGGGAACCTGCTTGTAATACTTACGGAAGGAACGCGCACGTGCCTGCGACGGATAGATGCGGTGATGAATCAAGACTCCGAACACCTTGCCTACGCGCTCCGCGAGGGAAAGCGCGCATACCACGAAATATACGTCCTCGTACATTTTAACGTCCGGCAAAAAGCCAAGCTCTTTCTCTATAACAAAGCTCCTTTTGAAGAGCTTATTCCACGCAGAGCCGGTTGTAGAAAGGAATATTTCGTCGGGGTTTTCACTCTTTGAGGTAACGGAGCCGGCGCGGTAAATTTCGTCGTGCTCGTTGGAAGGGGCGTCCTCGAATTTTGCGGTGTGGTCGTTGTATATATCGTACTCGTTGATTACGATATCCAAAGAGTCCTGCTTTGCCGCATTATACATAGTCTCAAGCATCGTCGGCTCAAAAAAGTCGTCGGCGTCAAGGAAGGCAAGGTACTCGCCTCTTGCTCTTGATATGCCCTTATTTCTTGCAAGGGCAGGACCGGCGTTAGTCTCGGTAACGATTCTTACACGGTCGTCACGCTTCTGATATTCTTTTATTATTTCAAGCGACTTATCGGTAGAGCCGTCGTCAATGCATATTATCTCAAGCTCCTTCAAGGTCTGGCCAAGGACACTGTCCATTGCGGGTCTGAGATACGAATACGCATTGTAAATCGGCATAATTACCGAAACCTTTATCTCAATATTTTCCATACAAAATTCCACCAAAGTTCAAAATTGGCATAGTTAGTGATTTTAATCTAAGTTTAAGTATAACACAGCAGCTCACAAATGTCAAGCAGAAATTCCGAGCCCCGCTCCGAGCGCGGCTTTTGCGAGAGAAAAAGTTAAAGGGACTGCCTCACTATGAGACGGTCCCTTTTTATTGGATTTGCTTATTTACTCTGCGGTATAAACGATTTCGTCATTCTCGATTACACTGTCGGGAGAGCTGACGTAGCCGTCGTCAACAGACTCAATGGCATCTGCTGCGCCCTCGTCAACAATTTCTACCGAGCGGTAGCGGCCAAGACCCGTACCTGCGGGGATAAGCTTACCGATAATAACGTTCTCCTTAAGACCGAGAAGGTGGTCTCTCTTGCCCTTCGTAGCCGCCTCGGTAAGTACCTTGGTGGTCTCCTGGAAGGAAGCGGCGGAAAGGAAGGATTCCGTCATAAGCGAAGCCTTCGTGATACCGAGAAGCATAGGACTGAACTCAGCCTTACGCAGTCCGATTTCACCTGCTGCAATTCTTGCGTCAATCTTATCGTTCTCCTCGCGAAGCTCAAGAACGTCAACGGTTGTGCCCGCAAGCAAATCGGTATCGCCGGCATCATCGATAGTAACCTTGCGCGTCATCTGTCGTGTGATACACTCGACGTGCTTATCGTTAATTTCAACGTCCTCACCTCTATACACCTTCTGTACCTCACGGATGATATAGTCGTAAACTGCGTCTATACCGTTCATATGAAGCACGTCTGCAGGGTTAAGGAAGCCCTCTGTGAGCTGGTCGCCCTTCTTAAGCTTCTGGCCGTCCTCGATGCAAAGGCGCATACCGAAAGGAATTTCGTAAGCAACCTTTTCGTCGGTAGGCTCAAGCGGGTTTTCTATTACAACGGTAGAAAGCTTCTTATCGGAAACAATCTTTGCCGTACCTGAAAATTCAGTAACGATAGCGGTCTTTTTGGGCTTACGAGCCTCGAAAAGCTCCTCAACTCTGGGAAGACCCTGTGTAATATCCGAGCCTGCGACACCGCCCGTATGGAAGGTTCTCATCGTAAGCTG
>JAZRNI010000164.1:0-12955 GCA_045648105.1 Eubacteriales bacterium
TTTGTGCCTACGCCGTCAGTTCCGCTTACGAGAACGGGCTTTGTGATTCCTGTCATATCGAGCTCGAAAAGACCGCCGAAGCCGCCGATATCGGTGCTTCCGTTTGCGACGGTTCTGGCAATATGCTTTTTCATAAGCTCAACTGCCTTGTAGCCCGCTGTGATGTCAACGCCCGCGCGAGCGTAGCTTTCTGATTGAGAATTTTTCATTTTATTCTTCCTCTCTTTCGGATATTTTATAGTTAAATTTACTGTCGTACTTTTCGGGCTTTTCCGTCGGGTAGTTTCCGTCAAAGCAAGCAGTGCAGAAGCCGCCCGCGGTGCTGTCGGCGCATATTTTCTTTACGTCCTCGAGTCTGAGATAGCCGAGCGAGTCCGCGCCAACGATTTTTGCAATTTCCTCGCAGCTGTGGTGGCAGGCTATCAGGGCTTCCTTTGAGTCTATATCCGTGCCGTAGTAGCAGGGATTCAAAAATGCGGGAGCAGATGAGCGCAGATGAACCTCGGTTGCGCCTGCCTGCCTTAACAGCTTAACGATGCGCGCACAGGTTGTGCCGCGGACTATAGAGTCGTCAACGAGAACGACGCGCTTGCCCTTAACCGCCGCGCTTACGGGGTTTAGCTTTATTCTGACCTTATCCTCTCTTACACTCTGTCCGGGAGCGATGAATGTTCTGCCGATATATTTGTTTTTGATAAGTCCTATTCCGTACGGAATACCTGACTGCTCGGAATATCCGAGAGCTGCGTCAAGTCCCGAATCCGGAACGCCGACAACTACGTCCGCATCAACCTTATGCGCTTTTGCAAGCAGAGCGCCTGCTCTTTTTCTGGCGTTCTGTACTGAGCAGTCCGAGATTACCGAGTCGGGACGCGCAGTATAGATATATTCGAATATGCATAGGGACTGGGGCTTTTTATTGCAATGGTCCTTTATTGACTTTATGCCGTGGTTTGAGAATACAAGAATTTCACCGGGCTCGACTTCTCTTATGAAGGTCGCGCCGACGGTATCGAGGGCACAGCTCTCGCTTGCAATGACGTACTGTCCGTCGTCGCGTTTGCCGTAGCAAAGGGGGTGCATGCCCAGCTCGTCTCTTGCGCAAATCAGCTTTTGAGGCGACATAAGTAAGAGGGTGTAGCCGCCCTCGAGCCTATTCATCGCTCTGTTAACGGCCTCCTCGGTTGAAGGGGCGGTAAGGCGCTCCTTCGTAATGACGCAGGACATTATTTCCGCATCGAGATTGGAATGGAAAATCATTCCGCTAAGCTCAAGCTCGCGGCGAAGCTCGTTTGCGTTAGTGAGCTTACCGTCAGTTGCAAGAGCGAGTCTGCCCTTTATATGATTTACAACGACAGGCTCAATATTTACGCGACCTTTCGTATGAAGAGTGCCGTATCTCACCTGTCCTATGGCCATTTTACCGTGGCCGAGCTTTTCAAGCGCGTTTCTTGAAAACACGTCGTTAACGAGTCCCTCGTCCATATGCGAGGCAAAAAGTCCGTCGTCGTTGACGACAATTCCCGCGCTTTCCTGTCCTCTGTGCTGTATTGCGTAAAGCCCGTAGTAAACCGAGGATGCTACGTCACATTTTTCGTTGCTTATAATTCCGAATACTCCCATACACTCCTCCTCGGTTTTCAGTTGTTAAATCTAGCTTCAATTTCCTTATTTTTAGTAAGGACCTTTTCACAGCCTGCCGCTCTTACGGCAAGGAGCTTTTCGTAGAGCGCGCCGTCAGAAAGCGCAATGATTTGGGCGGCCAGGTAAGCCGCATTTTGCGCGCCGTCGATAGCGACGGTTGCTACGGGAATACCGGATGGCATCTGAACCGTTGACCAGAGTGCGTCAACACCGCCTGTATTCTTGGTGGAAATCGGAATACCGATAACCGGCAAAAGTGTGTTTGCGGCTACAGCACCCGCCAGGTGGGCTGCCATACCCGCAGCGCAGATAATTGCGCCAAAGCCGTTTTCTTTAGCTGAAGAAACGAACTGTGCACATTCTCGAGGTGTTCTGTGCGCGCTGTAAACGTGCACCTCAAAGGGCACCCCTAAATCCTTCAGAACAGCTATTCCCTTTTCAACGATGGGAAGATCGCTGTCGCTTCCCATAATAATCGCAACCTTTTTCATAAATCCTCCTTGCTTTTGTCACAAATCAAAAAGGGCAATCCACCCATAGTAACAGTATCAGGTAGATTTGCCCAGACGGTCGGCTGAAATTTGCTGAATTTTTGCTCCCACAAGGTTTATTCCTCTTCCGTCAGTCACAAAAATCCTTTGAACGAAAATATTTTAACATATTACAAGACGATTGTCAAGTTTTTTGTCGACACTTTTAGAACTTTTTTAAAGCATTTTCTTTGCTTGACTTTTTGAGTGACGTATGCTAAAATGAATAAAAAACGTACTGAAAGGTGATATAAGAGATGTTAAAAAGGGGTATCAGAGGACATGACGTGAGCGCGGCCTCTCTGGCTGAGGCTGCTTTGAGGATGAAGGAGCTTGGAATCGAGTATATACAGCTGGTGATTGAAAAGAGCATAGAGGGCTTTGGCTACGGTCAGTACAGCCAGGAGCACGCAGAGAAAATAAAGAGCTATCTCGGAGACAGAAAAATCGCGGTGCTTGGCAGCTACATCAATCCGTCAAACCCCGATGACGAGGCTCTGCGGTACGATATAAACAGATTCAAGGAAAAGATACAGTATGCAAAAACGCTCTCCCCGATAGTCGTAGGAACGGAGACGGGAATATACAAGGCGGGGCTTACTCACACGGAGGAGGCTTACGCGAGAGTGCTTTCCACGGTACGCGAGCTTGTGGCGGAGGGTGAGCGCGAAGGCGTCTGCATCGGTATAGAGGGTGTGTATTTGTTCGTAATTGACACTCCAAAGATGATGAGAAGGCTGATTGACGACGTAAATTCCGATAATCTTAAGGTTATTTTTGACCCTGTAAACTATATTAACGCTGACAATTATATGAATCAGGACGAGATGATTCGCGACACCTTTGATTTGCTTCACGATAAGCTCGTTTGCATACACGTAAAGGACTTTAACGTCGTTGACGGTGAGATGGTGTATTTGCCCGCAGGCGAGGGAATACTCAATTACGAGCTTATTTTCGAAAAGATGCGCGAGTATAATCTCAGCCTGCCCCTCATCACGGAGGACGTGAGGGATGAGAGGGCGGTAAAGATTTTGGATAGCCTTGAGGACTTAGCATGAAGCTTTTTTCCCATTTCGTAACGATAACGAGACACAGACATCTCGTTATGAAATATTGCTTTTCCTGCGGTCTCTACAGGCAGGGATTGCTCCACGATTTGTCAAAATACTCGCCCGTAGAGTTTTTTAACGGTGCGAGATTTTATGCAGGCGGTGTTCGCTCGCCTATACCAAACGAAAGGATTGAAAAGGGATACTCCGAGGCGTGGCTTCACCACAAGGGAAGAAACAAGCACCACAGCGAATACTGGATTGATATGAACAGCAATACGGGAATATACGAGAGTGTACCGATGCCCAAAAAATATCTTGCCGAGAGTGTGCTTGACAGGATTGCCGCATCGTATAACTACAACAGGAAAAGCTACAACCGCGCTATGCCTCTTGAATATTTTTACAGAACGAAGGAGCGTACACCGATGCATGCGGATACGTTTTCACAGATGGAAAAGCTCCTGACTCTCTATAAGAACGATGGGGAGCGTGCGTTATTCAAGCATTTAAAGCGCCACTACAGAAAATAAATACAAAAAGCACTTATGAAAACGGCTCAACCGTTTATCTTAAGTGCTTTTTTTGCTACACGGGTATAGGGTAAGCTCGGATTTTCAGATATCAAGCTCCAAAACTACAGGACAGTGGTCGCTGCCTAAAACGTCGTTTAAAATTTCCGTTTTTGTGATTTTTTCCGTTAATTTTTCGGAAATTACGAAGTAGTCTATACGCCAGCCGACGTTCCTTTCTCTCGCCTTCATTCTATAAGACCACCAGGAGTATTTAACCTCACTTGGATTTTTATACCTGTAGGTATCGATAAAGCCTGATGCGAGAAGAGAGGTCATCTTTTCTCTTTCCTCGTTGGAAAAGCCCGGATTTCCGACGTTTGCTTTAGGATTTTTGAGGTCAATTTCCTCGTGTGCTACGTTCAAATCCCCGCAGTAGACGATTGGCTTTTTTTCTTCGAGTGATAAAAGGTATTTGCGTATATCGTCCTCAAATTCCATCCTGTAATCAAGGCGGCGCAGTCCGTCCTGCGCGTTGGGGACGTAGGCGGTGACAAAATAAAATTTATCGTATTCTAGCGTTATTACCCTGCCCTCGTCCATATGCTTTCCGTCAACGCCGAAAACTACGGATATAGGCTCAATACGTGTGAAAACAGCCGTACCGGAGTATCCTTTTTTCTCCGCGCTGTTCCAGAAGGATACGTAGCCGTCGGGGGAAAAGTCTGCCTGACCCGGTTGCATTTTAGTTTCCTGCAGGGCGAAAAAATCCGCGTTAATTTCCTCGAAAATTTTATCAAAGCCCTTGCCGAGAACTGCTCTGAAGCCGTTTACGTTCCACGATACAAATTTCATATATTTCCCCTCATTTTTCTTTCAAATTCTCCGTTTTTTCACTCCGCCCTCTGAGATTTGGGAGCTTTTTTATTTTACACCTAAAAGGCGTTTATGTCAATAGCGGACAAAAAATTGACATTTGTACAAATAATTTCAAGAAAATGTGTTTTTAGTCTTGCATTTTGTATATATTTATGGTACAATATTGTCGTGTGACAGATTTTGGTTACATAAGACTTTAAATAAATTCCGGAGGCTAACAATGAAAAAATTTGACAAGAACAACTATCGCTTTATCGATCTATCCGAGACCGACCATACCCAATTCAGCCAGCTTGAGCTTGACAAGATGATCGAGGATACCAAGGAAGTGCTTGGAATGACAAAGGGCTCTATCAAAAAGACTCCTATGAATCTTGGACTTATCGGCGGACTTCTTGCCGCACGTGGCGGTCAGTTCATCAAGATTAATGCTTTGACAGGCGCAAAGTGGAAAAAAGGAAATGCAAGCAAGGAAGAGTGCAAGCTTGCGAAAAAGGTATTCTCCACCGCAAGACTCTACTACATATTCAAGGTAGTTATCGTCCTTATCAGCCAGAAAGAGGGCTCTCAGGACCTTCTCAATCCCACCCTTGTTCAGAAAATTGAAGGTTAATAACATTTAAATATGGGATTATTTTCAAAAAAACCGAACGCAAATAAAATTCTTGACGAGGCGCTTTGCGATTACAAGGCGTCTCGCTTTGAAGAAAGCTATAAAAAGGTATGCGAGGCTTGTGAGCTTGGAAGCGCGCGTGCGTACTTCTGTAAGGCATTGCTCATTTATAACGATAGTATTGCCCCCGGCTCAGAGCCGGATTTTAACATTTTGAAAGGCCTTGCCAAAAAGGCAGTTGACGGCGGATATACGCTCGCTTACGGCTTTTATGCATACATTCTCCACGCACTCGGAGAGCTTGATGAGCTTTGCGCTTTTCTCAGCGCCAAATCCAAGGTGCGCGACGGACTGTATCTTTCATTCAAGGCATCCTACTACTTCGGTCTTTACACCGATGACGTAATGGGCAGCAAAAAGGACACGCTTCTTGCGATTGAAGAAGCGATAGAGAATTTGCGCGCTCTGAGCGTCAGTGTCGAGGGCGGCAAGAATGCAGAAAACGAGGAGCGCTCGCTCTATAACCCTTATACGAAGTTTTCAATCAGATACTGCTACTCGCACGCGCATTACGTGCTCTTTACGATATACTACTGCGAGGACGATTGGTCCACAAGGCGCGCGTTTATGACTTCGTTTGATGAAATAATGAAGTATATGCCGCTCCCGAAGGAAAAATACAACGCGGCAAGCCAATACGTTAAGGCTATACTTGAAAACACACTCGGTATGAGCGACTTCAATGAAGCTAACCGAGCAATGGGTATACTTAACGAGTGCTTTAACGCTCTGTCGGAAAACGACCGCAGTGCTGTCAGTGAGGAATACAACGAGCTTTACGATAAGTACGACGAGTTCTACGACGGAGAAAGCTTAAGCCGTCAAAGCCGTGATATCACCTACTCTGACGGATATGCCGACAAGAACGATATTTCCATCAGAAGCGTTGCGGCGGCAATTTCGGAGGGCGCTGCCAGATGGGCGAATACCCCATCGGGCGAAACCAAGACCGTTTACACCATTAACGGCCGCCAGTACACCCGCGGTGAGTTTGGATATCTGTATGACGAAAGCAATATGAGAAGCGACTACAAGGTAGACGATTATTCAAGGCTTTATAATGAAAACGATACCGAGCTCGGTTATTTCAATAACGACGGACTCTTTATCGGCAATTAAATATTAAAACGGGGGAACCGAAGTTAATCGGTTCCCCCGTTTTAATATTTTCAGTTTGAGTATTCGCCGATTATTTCAGGCTCTTTACGTATTCGACTACCCTTTCGCAAAGCCATATATGTCCTTTGTCGTTGGGATGAAGTCCGTCTATAAAAAATTCGTCGGGTGCGGTTCTTGTAAGCGGCTTCGGGAGTCCGTTTTCGAAGACGTTGAGATACGGAATTTCCTTTTCATCGAGAACCGATTTTATGATATTCACATAACCGGCGAGTGTACGGCCGTCCTCGCGCTCCTCATCTGCACGGCGCAAGGGCAAAATGAAGCAGAGCTTTTCTTTTCCATAGGTAGCGATAAGGTAATCTGTGAGAATATGCACGGCTCCGCAGAAGGTGTACGGGTCGCGTGAATCGGGAGATCCCATTTCGGCGTGGCCGTGGCCGTGGTCGTTGGTACCGCCGAACACGAAGACAAGGTCAGCGTCCTTGTCCATAATCTCTGCCCTTTGCATAAAGTCCCAGTCTGCCGACGTCACCTCTTCGCTCATCACCTCTCTTGCGATACGAGATCCACTGACACCGTAATTACGCACCTCGCACGAAAGCGCATTTTAACGAGATTTACATACTTTTTATCGGGTGCGGATAGACCGAAGCCCTCTGTTATGCTGTCGCCAAGGAAGATGATTTTCATATGTTTTCCTACACTTGTTTTTATTTTTACAAATATATTTTAGCACTGTTTTTTGATAAATGCAAGAGGATTTAGTAATTTTGAAAAAAGCGCGGGTCAAGACTTTCGGTTAAACTCGCGCTTTTTTGAGCTTTCATAATAATTCGTTCAAGTCGTTGGACGGTGCAAGGCAGGTGCGGCCTCGGCACACATAATAAGTTGTTTTGCCGTTTTTGAGGGGATAATCTTTAGTGGGACCTTTTAAAATGACAAGCGTATCGTTTCCAAGCTCAAGAGGCAAGGAGCTTTTATTTATATCATCTTTTGTTACAACCGTTATTTTCGTTGGCGGGTTGTTATACTGCAAAAGGGCTATTAAAAACATTGCGTGGTTGGTGGGATACTGCGATGCGCTTTTTGCGAGAAAATCAAGCTGCAGCTGTGTCGCACTCTTATATTTATCATCATCGGCAAGCAGAGACAGGCGTACAAGATTATAAGCCATAAGAGAATTTCCGCTGGGAATTGCGCCGTCATAGCTTTCCTTTGGACGCAGAATCAACTTCTCTTGATCTTCGCCGTACAAATAAAATCCTCCCGCGCTGTCGCTGAAATCGGCTATAACCTTATCGCACAGCTTTTTTGCACAATTAAGATACTCAGGGTACACCGAGATTCGATACAGCGAAAGCTGAGCGTAAATATATGCGGCGTAATCGTCAAGAAACCCTTTGGCTCCGCGTTTTTCCGTATGGAAGCTTACGTAGAGCGTGTTGCCGTCGCACAAATATTTCTTTATAAAGCCGTTGGCTCTTTTTGCCGCGGAAAGGTATATTTCCTTCTTACTAACAAGATACAGCTCGCACATCGCCGCGATCATCAGGCTGTTCCATGAGGTCAAAATTTTTTCGTCGCGGTGCAGAGCGTGTCTTTTTTTACGGTACCGTTCAATTACGGGTAAAAGAGCCTCAAGGGATTTATCGTTACAGTCGCTTTTTAACAGATTCAGTATATTCTTGCCTTCAAAATTTCCGCCTTCCGTTACGTCAAAATGACGGTTGAAGCGTGCTCCGTCCTCCTTGCCAAGCAGCTTTGTAATCTCGCCTGGAGTGAAGAGATAATATCTGCCCTCCTCGCCTTCGCTGTCGGCATCCTGCGAGCTGTAAAATCCTCCCTCGGCAGAGGTCATATCCCGAAGAATATAGTTTGCCGTTTTTTCTGCAACCACGAGGTATATATCTTTTTTCGTTACCGTATACGCTTTACAGTAAGCAAGAATCAGAAGCGCATTATCATAAAGCATTTTCTCAAAATGAGGAACGAGAAATTTTTTGTCGGTGGAATAGCGGCAAAATCCAAAACCAACGTGGTCAAAGATTCCGCCTTTATACATTGCAAGCAGTGTATGCTCTGCCATGTGCAGACAATCGGCGCTTTGGAAGCATTCAGCGTAATCAAGTAAAAACAGCAAATTGTGAGGGCTTGGGAACTTCGGCTCACGTCCGAAGCCGCCATACCTTTCGTCGTATATTCGCTTGTATTGTGATATCGCCAAATCAGTTAAATTGCCGTCTTGAGTATTGAAAACGGTATCCGATTTATTCAGATAATTGATTATCTTATCGGAATCGCGCAACAGCGCGTCTTTTGCGCAGACCCATTTTTCGTGTATTGCAAGCAGCAGCTCACGAAATCCTATCATACCGCCACGCGAGGTTTTGGGAAAATACGTTCCGGCAAAAAACGGTTTCTGCTCAGCAGTCATAAAGATACTTGTGGGCCAGCCACCGTTTCCGGTGAAGGCTTGACAGACTGCCATATAAACGCTGTCGATGTCAGGGCGCTCTTCCTTGTCTACTTTTACTGATATAAAGTATTTGTTCAGCAGATTGGCGATTTCTTCATCCTCAAAGCTTTCATGAGCGAGCACGTGACACCAATGACACGCACTGTACCCTATGCTTAAAAAGATTGGCTTATCCTCCTTTTTCGCGCGCTCGAATGCCTCCGCGCACCAAGGATACCAATCGACGGGATTATCTTTGTGCTGAAGCAAATAGGGGCTCGTTTCATTTGCTAATCTATTGCTCATATACTCACCTCCGTTATTGTATTTAGTTTGGACGCAGGAGAGTTATTTATACTAAGAAAGGGGCTTTCTATCACAAAACGGCTCTGATAGCTTTAAAACGGAGCTTGGAATGACGAGCGGGAAATTTTCGTTGACAAAAGCTTTAAAAAGATATATAATTAAAATACAGTAATTTTTTAGGAGAAGGAACGTATGTCTATGCCGATGCAGTTCTATCGCGAAATAATAAATCGCAAAATAAGCCTAAGGCTGCTTGAGTATTATGAAACGGGCTACGTACATATGTACGAGTACGCACATTGGCATAAAAATATCGAAATTTGCAGAATGGTAGAGGGAGAATGCGATTTTTCGATAAGGGGCACCGGTTACCACGCGCAAAAGGGCGATATAATTGTTATAGGCAGCGGAGAAATTCACACCTTCAACAAAAGACACGGTGACTGTAAGATAGATATCTGCACCTTCGACCCTTCCCTGCTTTACAGGGTTTATACGTCCTTTGAAGCCGTTTGCCCGCATATTACGAAAAAACAGCTGTCTCTTTGCGCTATTGAAGAAAAAATATCGGAATGCTTTAGCTCTATGTACGATGAGTATCACAAAAAGGACAGCGGCGCAAAGGTATTATTGCAAGCAAATCTTCTACAGCTTTACGGCTTGCTGATCAGATATTTCGAGATGAAGGACAGCAAAGTAAACACGACGTCAAACAAAGCTCTGCTCCAAAAAATTCTTGAATATATCCAAGAGCATTATACCGAGCGCTTAAGCTTAGAAACCGTTGCTGAGAAATTCAATTACAGTCCGGTTTATATTTCTTCCATATTCAAAAGCTGCGCGGGTATCAACTTCAAGTATTATCTTGACAACATACGTATTATGGAGGCTGTGGAGCTGCTCTCGACAAGCGATATGACGGTTACGGAAATCTCAAGAGCCTGCGGCTTTGAAAACATAAGAACATTTAACAACGTTTTCAAGAAAATAACGAATGAAACCCCGACGCGAATGAAAAAATTATCTTAAAAATTTTCCATTTTGAATAAAATTCTTTCTTGTAAAGAAAACCTCCAAATGCTATTCTAAGATTGGTATAAAATAATATTTGGAGGTTTTTAAATTAAGATGGAAAAGAATTATCAAGTAGTCTTTACAGAAAAAAACAAGGTTGAACTCTTAGAGGTTCCGATGCCTGAGCTTAAGAGCGGCGAGCTTTTGGTTAAGACCGTTGTATCTCAGATCAGCATTGGAACGGAGCTTACGCTTCTGGAAATGAACGTTGACGAGGACTCAACCTGGATAAAGGGAATTGCCGGAGAAGATTGCGACTGCGGCGCAACAGTTGAATACCCCTGCTACCCCGGATATTCTAACGTTTCAGAGATTATAGACGTAGGAGAAGGCGTTGACCGCAATTTGATTGGTAAGCGTATAATGTCTATGATTCCTCACGTAAAATACGCAACAATCGGCGTGAATGATCACATGCAGTTTATAGCTGACGGCGTTGATTGCGATGATGCTGTTTTCGGCACTATTGCTACAATTACTATGGGTAGCGTAAGAGCTGCTCAAATCAGAGCGGGAGAAACCGTAGTAGTATTCGGCGCAGGCTTGATCGGCCAGTTAGTTGCGCGTCAGGCACAGCTGGTAGGCGCTTATAACGTAATCGTCGCCGACCTTTCCGATGACAGACTTGCTCTGTTGCCCAAGGACAGCACCATTATTCCCGTTAACACAGGCAAACAGGATATTCGTGAGGTTATCAGAAAATATAACGGCGGAAAGCTTGCAGATGTAGTTTTCGAGACGACGAGCTATCCTCCGCTTGTTCAGAGCGAGATGGAATGTATTGCTATGTGCGGCAAGCTTGTTATTACGAGCAGCCCCAAGGGCAAGTCAAGCATTGACTTTGACTATTGCAGCAGACTCGGCATTACTATCATCGGCGCGCATAACTTTATGACACATCCGCCCGTTGCTACTCCTCAGAATCCTTGGACACAGTTAAACGACGCGATTTACTATCAAAAGCTGCTTGCCAGAGATAAAATTAACGTTAAGGGCATGGTAACGCATCGCGCTAACTTCAAGAATGCCGTTGATATGTATAAGATGCTTGTTGCCGACAGAACGCAGGCACTTGCAGTTCACCTTTACTGGGAGGATGACAAAACATGCTAAGAGTAGGTATTATAGGCGCAGGTTCAATTTCGGTTGAACATATAAATCCGTATTTAAAAAACGGTAATTGTGAAGTTGTTGCAATCGCCGACCTGAATCTTGATTTGGCTAAAAAGAGAGCCGCAGAATTTAATATACCCAAAGCATACTCCGATTACCACGATATTTTAAACGACAAGGAAATTGACGCGGTAAGTATTGTAACACCCACCTTTACTCACAAGAACATAGTCATAGACGCAATAAAAAGCGGCAAGCATATTTTGTGCGAAAAGCCGCCGGCATTAAACGCAGACGACGTTGCGGAATGCAGCGCTTTGGCAAAGAAATCCGACAAATGCCTTATGTACGCGTTCGTTTGCCGTTTCCGCCCGCAGATGCAATATTTAAAGCAGTTTTTTGATGCGGGAAAAATGGGAAAAATAGTATGTGCTGAGGGCGTGAGAGTTCACAGGTGCGATTCAACAAGCGGATGGTTTTTAAGCAAGGCTAAGGCGGGCGGACCCCTGCTTGATGCCAACCTCCACGAGCTTGATATGATTATGTATCTTATGGGCTACCCCAAGGTAAAATCCGTATTGGGCTTTACAAGTGACGTAAACAAGGACCTTCCTCTCAAGGTTAAGGGAATGAACGAAGGATGGATTTCCTCTGATAAAAACACCTACGTTCGTGACGTTGAAAACGTATCGGGTGCTATGATAACTCTTGAAAATGACACTTACATACACTTAAAGAACAGCACTGTTCTCTGCTCTGTTACCCAAAACACCTACGTTGAAATTTCGGGTGAAAAGGCCGGTATCAGAATGGAGCCTCATACGCCCGGCAAAGAGCTTATGATGGTTGAGTGCACAGAGGAAGGCTATTTCAGAGACATTAAGCCTGTAATAGAGGATGTAAGCCCTTATTATGAGCAGGTAAATCATTTCGTTGACTGCTGCTTGAACGGCACTGAATGCATTTGTAAGACTGAAGAGGCTGTTGCAATCATGAGAATTATAGATGCAATTTACAAGTCCGCAGAAACAAAAGAGCCTGTAAATTTTTAATTCGGCAAAGGTTCTGATACCTTGCCCTACTGGGCAATAAAGCTCGTTGACAGGCGAATTCCAGAAAAAAGCTAATAATTTTTTCGAACTGAAAAAATACAAAAAAAGCATGGCGGTTAAATCCTCGGATTTAACCGCCATTTCTGTATTCAAGCGTGGTTTATAAAGAATTTGTTTAGGTCTTGCAATCACGGACTCCGTTCATGCCGCTCCTGCTTCAAATCCCATTATCATTATAAATCAACAAGCTCACCGACAAATTGGAATTGGCTTGTCGTATCTTTTTATGTTGGACTCTATCTTCTTTATGATATTTATAAATTCCGCATCGCTCTTTCCTGTTGGATCGGGCAAGCCCCAATCTTCGTCAAATGCTCTGCCGATGAAAGGACATCCAACGTCACATCCCATTGAGATCGCAATGTCGGGTGACGGTATCTTATCAATCGTTTTACTGTACTGTGTCAGTTCCATGTGGATGCCGTAAAGCTCCTTCATCAGCCGTACAAGTCGGAGGCCAAGCGGTCTTAGGAAGACAACCTTCCT
>JAZRNI010000165.1:0-6926 GCA_045648105.1 Eubacteriales bacterium
GGGACAACCTTCGCTTTATAATAGACGTTGCCGATAATCTTGCGAAAATTTTTGAAAACGGCACGGTAGACAGAATATTTCTTAATTTTTCGGACCCTTGGACCAAAAAGGGCTACGCAAAGCGCCGTCTTACTCACAGGCGTTACTTGGCCCTTTACTTTAATCTGCTTGCCGAGGGCGGTAAGATAACGTTCAAAACCGATAACGACGCCCTTTTTGATTTTTCGCTCGAGGAATTTTCCGCAATGGGAATTGTGCTTGATAAAATTACGCGCGACCTGCACTCAAGCGCCTATAACGGCGGAAACGTTATGACGGAATATGAAAAGAGCTTTTCCGACCTTGGCAAAAATATCAATATGCTTGAGGCGACGAAGCCCGTTGGATATAAAGCGGAAATACCCGATGAGCTGAAAAGAGAATATGACAAGAAGGTATATTTCAAAAAGTGATTAAGCCTAACGTTCACAGCGGACACAGACGAAGAATTGTAGAGCGCTTTTTAAAGTGCGGTCCCGACGGCTTTGCGGATTATGAAATTCTCGAGATGCTGCTTTTTGCCGTAAACAGATACAGTGATACAAATCCTCTTTCGAAGTCGATTTTAAAGACCGTCGGCGGCTTTTTCGGCCTTTTAAGCGCGTCGAAAGAGGAGCTGATGCAGATTGAGAATGTCGGTATCAAGTGCGCTGAGCTTATGGATTCGCTTAAAAAGCTTGACTCTCTTATCAGGCAGGACGCCTTGATTTTGCGTGATGAGGAAAGCGCACCGACGGAAAAAACGCGCAATGCGAGTGCAAGGGTAAAGTTTTACGATACCGCTACCATCGGCAAAATGCTCGTCAACTATTTCAGAGGTAACGATAAAAACGAGGTTATCGTCATCACGGTAGACAATGATAAGTATATCACCTCGTATAAAAAGCTCTTTGACGCCGATTTTCAGTCGGGAAGCGTGAGGGGCGAAATGATTATAGACTACGCCCGTCAAAACAAGGCAGCGGGTGTTATAGTGGCGCATAACCATCCATTTGGTATTCCGTATCCGTCAGAGGGTGACAGAGCAAGTAATAAAATGCTTGTGGATGCCTTGGAGCCGCTTGGTATTATCTACGTGAATCACTATATCGTCTCCGGCGAAAGGTATTATACGATGATGCATAACGGACTTGACAGCACGCACAGCGTGCAGAGCGGCGTTGGCAGGAATCTCAGCCTTTCGGATATAGTCGCTGAGAGTGATGAGAGCGGCGTTGTGCAATGCCTTTACGACGTATACTCTCGCATTACGGAAATAGATAAGGAGCTTCTTTGCAAGGTCTATTCCGATTGCCGCGGACTTGAGGACTTTCTCTCAATGAGGCCGCAGGCCTTGATGCAAAAGCTATGCGTGAAGGGTAGAGATGCCGTGCTTATGTATATTATGACGGAGATTTGCCTAAGAAGCATAATGTGCGAATATAAGAAGGGAAGGCGTTACTCAGACGAGAAAATATGCGACTTTCTTAAGGCTGCATTCTACGCCTGCGACGGCGAGCATATGGGCGTTGTTTCATTTGACGAAAAGCATAGGTATCTCGGCTTTGACCGCTCGCCGCGCGGAATTGTCAACTTCGTTGCGATGGGACCGCAGCTTGCCATGGAATGGATTAGCGAGAAGGGCGCAAGCGAAATATACGTGGTACACAACCATCCCAAGGGTGATGTTGAGCCGTCGTATCTTGACCTTAAGACGATAGATAAGCTCGAAAGGATGTTCTCGGCAACGGGGGTGTCTCTTAGCAAATCGCTTATCGTATCGGGTGAGAAATGTAAAATGATAAGGCTTGGTGATTACGATTTCAGCAAGCTGCTGTAAAGTAGGTGAATTAAATGAAGCTGTATGAGAACGGTGTCTATACGGGCGAAAGAGCGCTTTACGCGCTTGATGGGGCGGAAATTAAAAACTGTATTTTTGAGGACGGAGAGTCGCCGTTAAAGGAGTCGGGGAATCTCAGCCTTTACGGCTGCGGCTTCCGATGGAAGTATCCGCTCTGGTATTGCGATAAGGTGAGAGTAGAGAACAGCGTTCTTGAGCTCACGGCAAGAAGCGGAATATGGTACACTCGCGATATTGAGATGATATCCTGTAAAATCGACGCGCCCAAGACGTTCAGACGCGCCGAGAATATCACTCTTACCGACTGCGATATGAAAAACGCGCTTGAGTCGATGTGGTACTGCAGGAACGTAAGCGTGAAAAACGCGCATATAGCAGGCGATTATTTCGGGCTTTGCTGCGAGGGCTTTTACGCAGAGAACGTACGGCTCGACGGAAACTATTTTCTTGACGGCGCGAAAAACGTGATAATCAAGAACTGTGTTTTAAACTCTAAGGACTCGTTCTGGAACTGTGAGAATGTAGAGGTCTACGACTCCGTAATTATCGGTGAATATATCGGCTGGAACTCAAGAAACGTAAAGCTTGTTAACTGCAAAATTGAGTCAAATCAGGGCTTTTGCTATATGGACAATCTCGTTATGGAGGGCTGCGTACTTGAAAATACAGACCTGGCGTTTGAGTTTTCGAGCGTGGATGTCGAAATCAAGTCCAAAATCGACAGCGTAAAGAACGTAAAGAGCGGAAAAATTGTAGCAGCACAGATAGACGAAATAATTATGCAGGATGAATTTGTTGATACGTCAAAAACGGAAATTGTGATTAAAAAGTGACACGGGGTGCGCTATGAGCTATAATTTTGATAAAGAAACGAACAGACGCGGTACTTTTTCGCTCAAATGGGACGAGGCCTTGGAGGGCGAGCTCCCGATGTGGGTTGCGGATATGGATTTTGAAACTGCGCCTGCGGTAATGAATGCGGTAAAGGACGTTGCAAACAGCGGAATTTACGGCTATTCAATCACTCCCGACGCCTATTTTCAGGCAATATCCGACTTCTGGAGCGATAATTATTCGTATAGAATGGATAAGGATAAAATCGCATTTTCCTCGGGGGTTGTCGCGGCAATATCCTCTCTTGTAAGAAAGCTTAGCTCTCCTGCGGAAAACGTGCTTATACAAGCGCCTGTGTATAACATATTTTACAACTCAATACTCAATAACGGCAGAAACGTAATATCGTCGGACCTCGTGTACGAAAACGGTGAATATCATATTGATTTTTCGGACCTTGAGGAAAAGCTCTCGAATAATCAAACTACGCTTATGCTTCTCTGCAATCCCCACAACCCGATAGGCAAAATATGGGACAGGGATACGCTTTGCAAAATAGGCGAGCTGTGCTACAAGCACAACGTTACCGTTATCAGTGACGAAATACACGCTCCCTTGACGCGCCCGGGCATTGAATATATACCGTTCGCCTCTGCCGGTAATATTTGTGAGAATATAAGCGTTAGCTGCATATCCGCTTCAAAGGCGTTTAATCTTGCGGGATTGCAGTCTGCGGCTGTGTATTCCAAAAACCCCTTGCTTTTTCACAGGGCATGGCGCGCGCTTAACACCGATGAGGTCGGCGAGCCTAATATCTTTGCCATGCGTGCGTCTATCGCAGCTTATAACGAGGGCAGAGAATGGCTCTCAGCTCTTCGCGAGTATCTTTTTGAAAACCGCGACTATGCCGAGAAATTTATTGCAAAAAATCTGCCCAAGTGCCACCCCGTGCGCGCAAATGCCACCTATTTAATGTGGCTTGACGTATCGGCATATACCGACAACTCGCAAGCGTTTGCAAGGAGATTGCGCCAAACGACAGGTCTTTTCGTCTCGGACGGTATGCAGTACGGTGAATGCGGCAGGCGCTTCTTAAGAATTAACCTTGCGACACGCAAAGCGAACGTTGAATGCGCAATGTTTCTTCTTGATTCTTTCATTAAAGCAGAATACGAGAAATAATTTTTTCTAATCAGCAATATAAAAACGGACCGTGCGAAGAGCCGATTAAAGCTTTCGTTCACAGTCCGTTTTTGTTTTATTAAATCAGAAGTTTCTGAACTCGGCCTCCGCTTTTTCCGAGTGGCCCGTGCCGTTTTTTGCCGTGTAATCGAAGTACCCGTTAATCATCGTTATTTTCTTAAGCGTGCTAACGAGACTGATTATTATAACGGCAAGCACCGCCAATGATGCAACTCCAAGCATAATCATCGCGAACTTATCGCCCGCGGTGATGACGAATACGTCGCTTGAGAGATTTTCCATGCAGTCCGCCACTACCTCGCCAACGTTGCACTCGGCAGTTAAGGCGAGCATATTTACCTGAAAGCCTCCGAACGCATCATCGTCAATAAGCCCTACGCTGTCGTCTCCCGCCATCTCGCACCAGAGGTATTCGCCATCGTTAAGCTTTACCATCGTAATCAGATAGTGACCCTCGTCACTGCAGATATTATAATACTCGTCGTATGCAAACGATTGAAGCGCATATGCGTCAAGCTCTCCGTATACGACGGAGGGGAAGTCGTCCTCGCTTATCGTGTATAAATACGGCTCGACACCGGTTTTTTCATAAAACGCCTTCATTGATTTGTTGAATTGCGTTTCATTTTCCACAAGGTCTGCCTTGTCGTTAAGATACACGCCCGTCGGAGTGCACGCCCCCGCGGAAAGCCTTGTGGGAATGCACGCAAAAAACGCAAGCGACATAAACGCTATAAGAATCACAAGAGCCAAAATCGCCAGCAGAACGGCAGAAATCTTGCTCTGTCTTTTTGGCGGTGTGGCTGAATAGAATTGACAACGCCTGCCGGTATGGCTTATGTAAAAATATGCGGTTGCGCCCGCAAAGGGTCTTGTGCTGAATGACGGACCGCTGCTGCCGCCGCTTCTGCCGTGAGATGAAAAGCTGCGTCCCCCGCCGCCGGAAAATCCGCCGCCTCTGGATACTGCCATAATATTCTCCCTTATTCGTTATTTGTCTTGTATTCCTCGTAGACCTCTTGCAGTCTGTGCGGGTAGTCCGTCATAATTCCGTCCGCGCCGATGTCTATGAGGTGTCTCATCGTATCCTTATCGTTAATCGTCCAATAATGCACCGCAATATTGTGCTTATGAGCGTT
Source organism: Eubacteriales bacterium (assembly GCA_045648105.1). Classification (GTDB taxonomy): domain Bacteria; phylum Bacillota; class Clostridia; order Oscillospirales; family CAG-272; genus UBA1740. Next base: position 5,056 of record JAZRNI010000165.1, read on the forward strand.
GCTTACGAGTCTTGCCGTGTCAAGATGTATTCCGTACATCTCATCGGGCAGCTGAAAAACGCATATACCGTCACGGAAAAATACATCAAGTCCCAGAACGTAAAGTACGTAATATTTAACTACTCCGCTCGTGCCGGGCGAATACATAAACACTTCCGGAACCTCACCGCTTTCCTTAAGCTCGTTAAAGCTATCGTAAAGCGACGAATGGAAGCTTGCGAGCACCACGCGGTCAAACGCATCGTATTTTTCAAGCAGCCTCAATGCTTCGGCAAGCGCCTTTTGACCGAGCTCGCCCTCCTGCTTGATTTCTACGTTAATGCGGTTGTTCGGGAAGTGTATTAAAAGGTCCTCAAGCCTTGTTGCAAGGAATACATCCTTATCGCGCCCCTCTATACCGTTCGGATAGTTTTCGAGGTCTGTCGGATATTTTTCTTTTCCGTCCTCGCCTTTAAAATGCACGCGCTCCGTCCCTTCGACGAGCTGTCCGTTTTCCGTTTTGTTTGTGTAACCAAAGTCCACTCTGTTTGTGATAAGGTCGCTGTAATTCCAATCGGCAATAGCGCCCGTTACGTTGGTTTTTCTGTCAAGAGTGGTGTCGTGAGAAAGTATGAGAACACCGTCCTTGGTTATGCTCACGTCAGTTTCCATCATAACTCGCTCGTCTACGCTGTATGCGTTGTAAAACGCCTCAAGCGTGTTATCGGGGAATTCCTTGTTTCCGCCACCGTGCGCTATCAGAATAGGCAATTTGCCGTCCTTTTTCATTCCGTTTTCCAAGGGATAGTTGTCACCCTTCGGTAAAATTGCCATCACGGCAAAAAACAGTATTACCGCCGCCAGCACTATCGCGGTTATTTTTAAGCCCCTTCGTTTTTTCGTCATTTTTAACTCCTTCTTTCTTGAAAAGTGAGATCAAGTAAAATCATATCACAAAAAAAATTTTTTTACAAGTCCCCCTTTCAAAATGTTATATTGATAATAATGTAGAGCAAAAAACGCAGTTTTACATAGCAGACTCAAAAAATGCCGTTCTGCCGTGAAAAAAACCGAGAAACGGGGCAAATTTTAAAAAATATGAATTTTTTTCCAAAAAAGTCTTGACAAACGAAAATTATATGATATAATATTAAACTGCGTTATAATCGCGTTACTATGGGGTAATTATGCCCTTTTTGCAAAAATGCTTCGTCAAAAGGACTAAAAAAACGACATATTTGGTGGAGCGTTTGTGTTTTTTGCTATATTTAATATTATTTAATTATCGCAAAAAGCAAACCTTAGGATTGTAAAACTATAAGAATGGAGTGATTCTTTTTATGAATTTAAAACCCCGAAAGCTTGGCTCTAACGTGAGAATGAGTTTTGCGAAAATCGAAGACTCGGTAGAAATGCCGAATCTCATTGAGGTTCAAAAGGACTCTTACGAGTGGTTTTTAAGGGACGGACTCAGAGAGGTTCTGCGCGACGTTTCTCCCGTCGTTGACCACACGGGCAATTTGTCCATTGAGTTTACGGACTATACGCTCGAGCCTCAGCCGAGATACTCGATTGAGGAGTGCAAGAGCAGGACTGTGACCTACGATGCACATATGAAGGTCGGTGTACGCCTTGTGAACCACGCGACAGGCGAGCTTAAAACGGCTCAGGTTTATATGTGTGACTTCCCGCTTATGACGGAGAACGGAACCTTCGTTATCAACGGTGCGGAGAGTGTTATAGTTTCTCAGCTCGTTCGCTCACCCGGCATGTACTATGCGGATTCGGTTGATAAGCAGGGCAAGCATACCTTTGCGGCTACCGTAATTCCTTACAGAGGCGCATGGCTTGAGTACGGGACGGACTCGTTCGGCGTCGTATACGTCAGAATC
>JAZRNI010000166.1:0-2209 GCA_045648105.1 Eubacteriales bacterium
CGCTTTATAACTATATGTCGCAGATTCTTATCGAGCTTATCAAGCTTGCAAATCTCATAGTCTCCATTACGAAGGCAATAGCCTCGCTCTCGCGCATAAACGGCGTTTTCGATATAGAAAGCGCGCCCGAGAGCGGAACGGAGCAGCTGACTCTGGCAGGCGACGTGGCGGTAGAATTCAAGGACGTTTCCTTAAAATACTACGGTGCCGGCGAAAGCTCGCTTGAAGAAATCTCGTTCAAGGTGAAAAAGGGTGAGAGCGTAGGAATCATCGGCGCGACGGGCTCGGGTAAGAGCTCGCTTATAAGCCTTATACCGCGCTTTTACGAGACGAGCTGCGGCGAGGTGCTCTTAGACGGCAAGGATATCAGAAAATACACGAAAAAATCCATAAATAAAAAAATCGCCGTCGTGGCGCAGGGCTCCGTTTTGTTTTCGGGAAGCATCAGAGACAATTTAAAGCTCGGCAATCCCGATGCGACGGACGAGGAGCTTTTAATTGCGCTCGATATAGCAAGGGCGCGTGAGGTAGCCGAGCAAAAGGGCGGTCTTGACGGCGAGATAAGCGAGGGCGGAAAGAACCTCTCGGGCGGACAAAAGCAGAGGCTGTGTATAGCCCGCGCTCTTGTATCAAAGCCCGATATACTGATTCTTGACGACTCGACGAGCGCGCTTGACTACAAGACCGAGCTTGAGCTACGCAATAATTTAAAGACCTCCCTTTCCAATCTCACCCTATTTACGGTATCGCAGAGGGCGTCGAGCATTATGCACTGCGACCTTATTATAACGCTTGAGGACGGAAGGGTATGCGGAATGGGAACGCACGGAGAGCTTCTGTGCTCGTGCTCCGTTTACCGCGAGATATACGACTCACAGTTTGGGGGGGATTGTTATGAAGAATAAAGCAAACACCTCATACCGCGTGCTGAAATATATCGGAAAATACAATTACCTGCTACCCGTGTCAATTTTCTTTGCCGTTTTGTCGGTTGCCGTGACACTGTCCGTGCCCTTTCTTATAGGTCGCGCAATAGACCTGATTGTGGGAGAGGGACAGGTAATTATAGAGGAAATTATCAAAATTCTGCTCTTATGTCTGATGCTTATCGGGCTTGGCGCGCTTTCGCAATGGCTTATGGGTGTGATTAACAATCGCATAACCTACAAGGTTGCCTGCGACGTGAGAGACGATGCATTTAAAAAGATAAAAAAGCTCCCGATGTCTTTTATAGACACAACGAAAAGCGGAGACACCTTAAACCGTATAACGAGCGACACCGAGCAATTTTCCGAGGGTCTTTTGCTTGGCTTTACACAGCTCTTTACGGGGGTTTTGACGATACTCGGCACACTCGTTATGCTCCTTGTCATTGACTACCGTGTGGCGCTGATAGTAGTAGTTCTGACACCCCTTTCCCTATTCGTTGCGAAATTCATCGCAACTCGGGTACACAGTCTCTTTCTCGAGCAGTCAAAATCAAAGGCGCGCAGCACCGCGTTTGTAAACGAGATGCTACGTGGGCAGAAGATTATCAAGGCGTACTCGCACGAAGAAAGGACTCTTAGTCAGTACGGCAAAATCAACGATGAGCTTAACGCCGTTTCCTTAAAGGCGATATTTTTCTCGTCTCTTGTTAATCCGAGCACGAGATTTTTGAACAGCTTAGTCTACGCGGCGGTTGCCTTGGTGGGCTCGGTGCTTGCTATATCGCAGGGCGGCGGCGAGCTTCTGATTGGCGAGTTGTCCTGCCTTTTGGCGTATGCGAACCAATATGCGAAGCCGTTTAACGAGATTTCGGGCGTTGTTGCGGAGTTTCAGAACGCGCTTGCCTCAGCGGGTCGCGTATTTGCGCTTATTGATGAGGATGAGGAATGCGCAAACGGCAATCTGGAGATTGAAAATGCCGAGGGCAACGTTAATCTGCAAGGCGTATATTTTTCGTACAATCCCGAAAAGCCCCTCTTACAAAATATCAACGTTGAGCTTATGCGCGGCATGAGCGTAGCGATAGTCGGGCCTACGGGCTGCGGCAAGACTACCTTAATCAATTTGCTTATGCGCTTTTATGACGTTACGGACGGCAAAATCACCCTTGACGGAGCTGATATCAGGAGCTTAACACGCAAGTCTCTGCGCGAAAGCTACGGTATGGTCCTACAGGACACGTGGCTTGGCTCTGGCAGGGTGCGCGATATTATAGCCATGG
>JAZRNI010000167.1:0-4649 GCA_045648105.1 Eubacteriales bacterium
TACGACAAACGACGTAAGCTACGGCGCACATAGCTACGAGAAGAGCTTTGAGCTTTATAACCCCTCTCTTGGCTGTGAGGGCGGCGTACGTATTACCAACTCGTGCCAGTACTGCGGATACTCGTACAGCTACGAAAACTACTACTGCGATACCCATGTTGTTGAGATTGTAGACCTTGAAAAATACGGATGCACCTGCGGTGGCACGATAGAGCTCCTCAGATGTCCATGCGGTAACAACGAGCATTTGAATCTCAGTGCTAAATGCCAGTTTGAGTGGGAGTACTTTGGCGACGTTGCAATTCTCACCTGCTGCGTAAGCGATCCTATGTGCGGATTTGTTATAAGACAAACCACACGCGAGGTTTCTGCTGACGGCTGCTTGATTAAAACCTACAGAGTATACGAGCTTGGCTACGATATCACAAGCGGTACCTCTCTTTACAGCATAGAGGGCAAGGTTGGTAGCTACTACTCGCATAATTACGTAGAAGAAAACGACCGATACACCGAAGACGGCCTTAACGTTGTTCTTAGACGCGAGATTTGCTATGGCTGCGGCGCTAAGTCGGAATACTATTCCTACTATAACGAAAATCAAGAGCATGTAAAGGAATATACCAATTACGTATATGCTAACGGTGTTAGAGAGAGCTATACTACCGAATTTACTCAGCTTCAGCACGGAAGCGCAGAGACCTATAGACTGTACGAGAGATGGGAGTTTGACGGAATCTACTATTGGAACGAAACGGTAACCACGTATCACGACGAGTGTCACTATACGGTAAGTGAAAGGAATTCCGACGGTTACAAAAACCAGTATGACTCCGAGCGGCACAGCTGCTACCATACTACCCTCGAGCAGGGCTCCTGCAGCCAGAGCTCACTCATACTCCGCGAATGCGAATACTGCGACTTTGAGGAAACCTTCTTGCAATACCCAATCGGACACGGCTACTACTACGTACCGGAGAAGGGAATTTACGAGTGTATCGCCTGCGGTATGGAAAGCTACACGGGCGCAGACGGTGAGATTATCCTTGAGGATATGAGCGAAAAGTACGGCAACGGTGAAAATTACGTTGTGGGCTACTTCTTCCGTAACGACAAGCTTGACGCAAGATACTACGTAAGCATCGTTCTTGCAAGCGGTGAGGACGTAATCCTTGAAGGCGTTTCCATCTATTCTCTTGACGGCGTAGTTGCATACGCGTTCAGTATGAGCGAGGTTGCTTCTATCGCTTCGTCTATGGGCTACGAGGAGGGCGACTACTCCGTACGCTTTACCTTCGTTCCCGAATATATGGACGGCAAATACGATTACGCAATTACCTTTGATAACATAGTAAAACAGTAAAACCCAAAGCGGTCGGCAGAGAAAAATCTGCCGACCGCTATTTTTTTCGTTATAACACTTGACAAAGCGCGTATGTAGTATTACAATATAGAGGTTGCTTTAAAAAACTTGGAAAGGGTAGGGAAAATATGGCAAGACCTCACGTAAGGCATCACCACTACGCGCATATCCGCGTAGCATTGGCAGAGCTTTCTTCTCACGCGCTTATATACGTAAAGAAAAACGCCGTTATGCTTATTGCTATGCTTCTCGCTCTGTCTACATCAATTATAGTTCCACCCGATAAAGAGTATCTCTCCTATTTTGATGTTAAGACGCTCGTCTGTCTTTTCTCAGTGCTCGCCGTCGTGTGCGCGCTTAAAAATATCAGATTTTTCTATATGCTCGCTGAGAAAATTGTCAGCGTATTCAGAAACGCGCGCCTTGCTGTCCTTGCACTCGTGTATATTACCTTTATAGGCTCAATGCTCATTGCCAACGATATGGCGCTCCTTACGTTTTTGCCGCTCGGCTACTTGGTGCTTTCCTCTACGGGCAAGGAAAAATATATGTCATTTACCTTTATTATGCAAAATATCGCGGCAAACCTTGGCGGTATGCTTACCCCGTTCGGCAATCCTCAAAACCTCTACCTCTATACCAAATTCAATATCCCAACGGGTGAATTTGTGTCGATTATGGCATTGCCCTTTGTGATATCAATCGCGCTTATAAGCGTCCTTTGTCTCGTTTTTGTTAGGAACGAGCCCTTGAAAATCGAAGGTGAAAAAATCACCGTAAGCACCCCCCGAACCGTAATCTATCTTTTACTTTTCGCGCTTTCAATAGCGATAGTCTTTCGTGGCATTCCCTATATTTTAGGGCTTATACTCATCCCCGCCGTGCTTTTCTTTATGGATAAAAAAGCCTTAAGCGATGTCGATTACCCACTTCTTTTGACCTTCGTATTTTTCTTTATATTTGCGGGAAATATGTCGCGAATTGACTCGGTGCGCGAGATTTTCTCGTATCTGCTTGAAAAAAGCACGCTTATCGTAAGCGCGCTGTCGTGTCAGATTATAAGCAACGTTCCCTCCGCCATTCTCCTTTCGCAGTTCACGGATAATTATAAGGAGCTTTTACTTGGCGTAAACATAGGCGGCGCGGGCACGCTTATCGCTTCTCTTGCAAGTCTTATAACCTTCCGCGAATACATAAAGCATAATCCCGGTAAGGCAGGGAAGTATATTTTAGAGTTTTCCGCCTTCAATTTTTCCTTCCTTATCATATTATGTATAGCTTCGTATTTCACCTTATAAAAAAATACGGAAAAGCAATTCAAAGCTTTTCCGTATTTTTTATTTTAATTAGTTTTCAGCAGTCTTGTTAACTACCTGAGTTCCCTTGTAGTAGCCGCAAGCCTTGCATACTCTGTATGCGCGGTTATATTCGCCGCAGTTGGGGCACTTAACGATGTTGGTGGGGGTCTCAAGCTTCCACACGCTGCTTCTTCTCTTCATCTTTCTCGAATGAGAGACCTTCCTCTTTGGTACTGCCATTTTCTTACCTCCGTTTTGAGTATGCCTATCGGCATTCTCGGTTAAAATTTATTTTTTAATTATTATTTTCATTTTTCATTTTTTCAAGAAGCTTCTTCAGCGGCTCCATACGCGGGTCAATCTCGTTTGCCGTGCAATCGCAGCTGCCCTCGTTCAGATTCTTACCGCACCTCTGGCAAAGCCCCAAACAGTCCTCTTTACATAAAAAGCGGATAGGGAACGCCATTTCGAGCTCCTCGAGGAGCTGTTCGTCCATATCAAGAAAGCCGTTCTCAATAATGGCAAACTGTTCCGGTTTATCCTCATATAACTCACCGAGCATTTCTTTGCTAGCACAGGTTTTCTCAAGGTCAAGGACGAACTCGCCCGTTACGCGGGAAAGACAACGCGCGCAGGTAGCTTGGTAGTCTACCGACATCGTTAACGTCATTCTCATATAACCGGCAGTGTTGGTAATTTCGCCCGTCACCTTCAGGGGAGAAGGAAAACTAACGCCGTAAAGAAAGCTGGACGTGTCATCGGGGTCAAAGCTCAAGGTCAAATCATAATCAAAGGTAAGCAGTCGCTCACCCGCCAGAAGCGGTCTTAAATCAAGCTTCACCTAAAGCCCCCCTCGCCGTGGATAATAGCGTTTTGTCGCTTTTGGGCATAGTTTAGGCTATAACCCCAAAATCGCACATATTATTATATAATTATTTTCTCATCTTGTCAATACCTTTTCGTAAAAAAATCAAGCTTTTCTCATCAAATATTTTGTTGACATTCTAACGGCACTTATGTATAATATATATATAATGTAAAACAACGGAGGAATGTGAAATGCTTACAGATATAGAAATAGCTCAGTCAGCAAATCCAAAGCACGTGCTCGAAATTGCAAAGTCTGCGGGAATTGACGAAAAATATATAGAGCTTTACGGAAAAAGCAAAGCCAAGCTTGACCTTTCCATTCTCAGCGAAAAGGCTGATAAAAAGGACGGCAAGCTCATTCTCGTTACCGCAATCACTCCAACCCCCGCGGGCGAGGGTAAAACCACTACTACTATAGGACTTGCAGACGGACTTCACCGTATAGGCAAAAATGTTGCCGTTGCGCTTCGTGAGCCTTCACTTGGCCCCGTTTTCGGTGTCAAGGGCGGTGCCGCAGGCGGTGGATACGCTCAGGTTATACCTATGGAGGATATAAATCTTCATTTCACAGGCGACTTTCATGCTATAGGCGCGGCAAATAACCTTCTTGCCGCTATGCTTGACAACCATATATATCAGGGCAACGCGCTCAATATCGACCCTCGCAGAATTACGTGGCATAGATGCGTCGATATGAACGACCGTCAGCTGAGATTCGTAACGGACGGCCTTGGCGGACGTGTTAACGGCGTTCCCAGAGAGGACAGCTACGACATCACCGTTGCAAGCGAAATTATGGCAGTCCTTTGCCTTGCAAGCTCTATATCGGATCTTAAGGAAAGACTCTCGCGCATCATCGTTGCCTACACCTACGACGAAAAGCCCGTTACCGCAGGCGACCTTAAGGCGGCAGGAGCTATGACAGCACTGTTAAAGGATGCGCTTAAGCCTCACCTCGTCCAAACTCTCGAGGGCACGCCCGCCTTCGTTCACGGTGGCCCTTTTGCCAATATAGCACACGGCTGTAACTCAGTTGTTGCTACACGGGCGGCACTTAAAACTGCAGATTACGCCATAACCGAGGCAGGATTCGGTGCGGACCTCGGTGCTGAAAAATTCCT
>JAZRNI010000168.1:0-6111 GCA_045648105.1 Eubacteriales bacterium
GGCCTCGTCCGTCCAAGAGAGCAGGCTGTCAGTGAGCTCGGGTAATCGCGAATAATCGCTGATTGAGAGCGAAATTAAGGATATTTCGTCATATCCGGTATTTTCATAAAGACATTTTGCGCTTTTGCACAGCACCTCGGGAGATTTCTCTCGGATAGGTCGATAGACCATTCCCGCCTGACAGAAGCGGCAGCCTCTGATACACCCTCTATAAACCTCCAAAACTATTCTGTCGTGCACCGTCTCGATGTACGGCATTACCGGCTTTTCGGGATAGGAAACGGTATCAAGATTTTTGATGATGCGTTTCTTTATTTTTGTAGGAATATCGGGATAAATCGGCGTATACTCCTTTATAGTTCCGTCGCCCTTATAGCCCACCTCATAAAATGACGGTATATAAACACCCTCAATTCCTGCCGCAGCACGAAGGAAATTCGATCTCGTATACGTTCCCGCTTCCTTCATCTGTATATAAAGTCGGCTGATTTCAACGAGGACCTCCTCGCCCTCACCGACGTTTATCAGATCAAAGAAATCCGCCACGGGCTCGGAATTGTATACGCAAGGACCGCCGCCTATAATTATAGGCATATCCTCTCCTCTGTCCTTAGAATAAATAGGAATATTTGCCATTTTAAGCATAGCGAGCGCTGTCGTATAGCAAAGCTCGTACTGGAGCGAAAAGCCTACGAGATCAAAGCAAAGCAGCTCGTCACCGCTCTCCATTGAGCAAAGAGGAATATTAAATTCCTTCATTTTATCGCGCATATCCGTCCACGGAGCATAAAAGCGCTCGCACCAAATATCGCTCTCTCTGTTTAATACGTCGTAGAGAATACGAACGCCAAGATTCGACATTCCTATTTCATAAGTATCCGGAAAGCAGAAGGCAAATCTGCACTTCACCTTCTCCTTATCCTTCATTATGCTGTTATACTCTCCCCCAATATACCTGCCCGGCTTTTCTACGGACTTCAGTATTGAGGATATATCTTGCTTTATTGACATTTAGTTTTCAGTACCCTTTAGTTTAGTTCTCGCCGTCGTTTCCAAACGGTGAAATATATATTTTTTTCTTTGTGAACAGGAACAGTCCTGCGGCGCACAAGGTCTCAAGAGCCGCGAAAATAAGCGTAGGCAAGGCTCCGAGCGAGGCAAGCGAAAGAACAATTCCCAAGCCGGCTCCGACTGACGTGCTGGCAAGCTCAAAAACCGATATTTCAGAGCTCATTTTAGCATAGCGCTTAGTTAAAAGCAAAGAGGTAACGGCGTTCATCTTGTCGCCGAGCACCACACCGCCGCAATTCACACGGCGATATACGGTATTATCATCGCTCGGAGCGGTTCTTCTCTTCATAACGCGGATTTTGTCGTTACCCGCGGTAAGAGTCTTTATAAAATCCGAGCTGATAATAGGGTCTCTCGTATAAATCAGAGGAGTTATCTCCTGCTCCATAAGTACGGGCAGTATCATAGAAAATTCCTCTGAGAACGAATATCTCACAAAGAATTTAGCGTATACCACGCCATCCTCAGCCGCATATATTACGCGCGTTGTTGCTGAGCTCTGAGCGTTTTGCTTCATTTCCTCGCCGGGAATTTCTATGCGGTGACGGAGCATATAGTCCATAGTTCCCGCGCATACGGGGTGAAAATCTATTTCTCCGCTTACACCGTCCTCTTCGACGAAGGTATTGTAAGCAGGCGGACATTTTCTATCCAGCGAATTGGAGAACAGTACGTCAAGCGGTCCGCCCACCTTCTGGAACAGAGCCGACATCTGCTTTAATGCCTTGGAAAGATTTTCGTTTTTGCCGTAAAGCATAATTCTCTGAAGATTTACGTCGTCTTCCCCGAATACCTCGGTATCCTCAAATGTAATGACGTCTGCATTTGCGTAGTCAAGCACCGTCGCCTCGCCGATTATGGCGGTATTCTCCTTTTTAAGCTCCGCTGTTACCGCAAGGTACGGAAGCTTATGAGAAAGAAGCGAAAACGCAGGCAAGCTCAAGGAAAACGTAAGAGCAAAGGTTGAAAATGCGGCAATCGCTCCGCCCGGGAAGAAATACGCAATGACACCGCCGACAGCTCCTGCGCCAAGCGCAATTGCAAGAGTGAGAAGAATATTTCTCGAGTTTTCCGACGGCTTTTCGCTCCTTTTGAAGAATCCGCTCACGAAGCTTGTACGGAAAAATCTGACAGTCTTTGAAAGATGCTCCTTTACAATTCCGTCAAGCGCGATATTCTCGCGTTCAAGGTCTCTTGTGTGCTTGATATCCATCACGCGCTTTTCACCGTTCTGCGATGCGAGAACAAATGCCGAATACTCAGCGCTCTTTTTGAAATACGACGCACCGACACAGCAAAGCGCAACGAAGGCGAATACGAGACCGACAAGCGGATATTTTTCGCCTGCGAATACGGTGCAACTGAGTGTGTATAGAACGTTTACGATAAGCAAGGCCGACAAATAAAGCTCGGGACTTGCCTTTTTAAACGCCAGATTTTTAAACGAGCCTATAACCTCGGGCACAGCAAGCAGATAGAGGCAAACGACGAACATAAGGTCAAGAATTGCCATAGCTCCCCTTTGCGACTGCATACCTATTCCGCTTGGAACGTTAACCCCGAATAAAAACAGGTTTTCAATTACCAAAAGTATAAGCGCCAGCACTGCCGATGTAAAAAACCTGATTTTTACACTCATAATCGAGTCCTGTATCTTATCTATAAAGGACTCTCTCTGCGAGAAAACGGTATATTCCCCTCTGTCGTTATCAGAGATTTTATCTCCGATGTCAGACGAGGGCTCTTCATACTTTTTATTTTGCGATTCGTACTCTACCGTCTTGACAAACGGCTCGTCCCAGGTGTGCGCAGAATCATTTTCATCTTGCGTCTCTCTCTCGAGCGGCGTTTGCTCTGCGGCAGGATATTCCTCCTGCTGATAGAAGGGCTCGCGCTCAGAAAGGTCCTCGTTTTTTTCTTCCCGCGGCTCATCCTTAGGCACAAATTTAAACATTTTTGCCTGTTGCAGACCCGGCTCATCGGGCTCTCGTGACGATACGCTCGTTGCCGTTTCGGGCTCTGTTATATCCTCCTCAAGCTCCGCGGTGGGGTCAACGGCCTGCTCGTCTTGCACACTCTCCTCATCATATTCATCTGCCAAAGGCTCGGATTTATCCTTATCTGCCTCGGGTCTGTAGAGTCCGAGACGGAATTTTTCGCTTGCTTCGGTAAATCTCGGCACGTACGTCGTCCATACGCCCGGAGTGCCGAAGCTCTGTTTCTCGCTATTTTCCTCGTTTTCGGGTGCTTGAGCCTTTTCACCGTATTTTTCCGGAATGGCAAATTCCTCTTTTTTAGTATTTTCGACCAGCTCAAACTTCACACTTGGACGTTTCTCCTTCTTTTTCGCTTGGTCGTCACCTTCCGTCTCGAAGTCGACAATAGGGTCAACGTCGGGCGAGGTGCCGAAGGTAAGCTCTACTCCGTCGCTGAGGTTCTTTATTGAATTTGGTATTTCGGGAAAGGTGTCAATAATCATTTCACCGTTTTCCTCGATGCTGTTTTGATTGCCGTTCAATTTTTACCCCCCTTTTCAAAATGCCGTTGCTTTGCTATTTCAGTTAGCAGTACGGCGCCCGCACACGAGACGTTCATAGAGTTTACGTTGCCGTACATTGGAATTGAAACTATAAAATCACATTTTTCTTTAATAAGCCGTGAAATACCGAAGCCCTCGCTGCCAAGAACAAGTGCAACACCGCCGGAAAAATCAGTAGCGTAGTATTCCTTACCGTCCATATCCGCGCCGTATATCCAAAGCCCCTTTTCCTTAAGCGTATCTATTGCTTGAGCAAGATTAGTTACCTTTGCGACTCTTACGTGCTCAATGGCTCCCGCTGACGCCTTGCCGACAGTGCCGGTGAGTCCGACGGAGCGACGCTTTGGGATAATTACGCCGTGTGCGCCCGCGGCGTCGGCGTTTCTCAGTATCGCGCCGAGATTGTGCGGGTCCTCGAGCTCGTCGAGTATAACTACAAACGGTGCTTCACCCCTGCTTTCGGCATATTCGAGTATCTCCTCAAGAGTCGAATATTCGTGCTTTGGCGCAAGCGCTACTATTCCCTGGTGCGAGCCGTTTTTCGAGAGAAAATCAAGTCTTGTCCTCTCCGTTTCTATAACGGGAATCCTGCGCTCCAAGGCGGTAGCAACCAAAAGCTTAATTGAGCCCTCGCGCTCACCCGAGCTTACGAATATCTTATCAATATCACGTCCCGAGTTAAGCAGCTCTCTTACCGCGTTTCTGCCTATAACGGTGCAGTCGCTGTCAAGCTCCTCGGTAAAGCTGTTGCTTTTAAAGGCTTTGTTTTTTGTAAAAGCCTTGCCGTCCTTTTTCGATTTAAATTTATTTTCCATAGTGCTTCCATTTCAAAATTTATACAATTAAATACATTATAACATATAATTTTAAATTTGTATATACTTTTTAAAAAAAATGTAGAAATCCGTTCAATAATGGCAAAAAAAAGACGGACAAATTCACTCTGGAACTCGTCCGTCTTTTTTTGCTTAAGAAAATTAGGCTCTGTCGGCTCTCTTCGCTGCGAAGCACTCGCTGCAGAAAACAGGCTTACCTTCGGTAGGCTTGAAGGGCACTTGGCACTCCTTACCGCAATCTGAGCAAACGGTTGTGAACATTTCTCTTGCTCCTCTGACTGCGTTTTTCTTCGCGATGCGGCAATCCTTGCATCTGGAGGGCTCGTTCTCGAATCCTCTCTGTGCGTAGAATTCCTGCTCACCTGCTGTGAACACGAAATCATTGCCACAATCTTTGCACTTCAGTGTCTTGTCTTCGTACATGTTTTTTCTTCCTCACTTAATGGGTTATAAATATTTGCCCTTGGACGGATTTAAACCGACGCCTTTGTAATAGACCAACGCTCTCCCTTAAGCTACTCGGGCATAATGACTAATTAAATGTCTTTAAAGGATTTTGCATCTTCCCTTAACGTGCGAAGCATTCTCGACTTCGCATTTTCAACTGATTTTGTATCCCTTGACAGCTTCTCTGCCATAGTGCGTGTGTCGTGACCCTCAAGGTAAAGCAAAAGCACCCTGTACTCGTAATCAGACAAGAGCTCCCTTGCTCGCTTTAGATATTCACGCATTCTTTCAAGTCCGACCATACGTGTCTCAGCGTTGCTGTAAACTGCTATTTTGTCAACGTCAAGCTCTACCGTATTATGATTTTTTGATACCTTCTCATAAAGGTCGCACAGTCTGCGGTATACACAAATCTTAGCATACAGACCAAAGGTAACGGACGTATTCGCCTCGTCGTAGGTCATTGCGGCGCGGTATAACGCCACACTCGCCTCCGAAAAAGCCTCGTCGTGTGATACTAAGGAATTGGAAAAACCCGATATCAGCTTATTTAGCATCGGAGTATATTCCGTAAGAACCAAAGCAAAGGCACCGTCGTCTCTGTCTTTGATTCTGGCTATAAGCTCATTCACCTGTTTTTGTCCGTTATGTTTCATCCCAGTTTGCCTACTAATCATTCCTATTATATCTATTTCTGTTTTAAATGTCAATACCTTTTTGCAAAAAAAAGTTAATTTTTTGTCAATGTTGACCAAAATTTGTTAACAGCTACGAAATATACTCCCATCTGCCCGAGCTTGCATAAAGCACTCCTCTATAGACGCTGTCGGGCTTCAAATCGAAATTCGCCTTGATTTTTTCGGCTTCCTTTCTTGACGCAACGGTGATTTCGATTTTCATCGTCTCTCCAAGTGTGTCCGAGGTCGACATAGTAACCTTAAATCGTTTTTCCTCAGTCTCGGTAATCGAGCTTGAAACGTGCTTGCCGCTGCCTGAAAGCGAAAGATGCTTTGCCGCAGAGCTTATACTTCTCTCGCGGAACTGCTCGTCAAGGGTATCGTAAAGCTCAGAGGCTACCATCATTCCCTTTTTGGTTATCATATAGTACTTTTCACCGTCAGCCTCGTCAAAATACAAATGCTCCGTATCCACAAGCTGATTTAAGCACTCGTCATAGTCGATAGCAATCTCATCGGTATTCTCATACACTATCTCAAT
>JAZRNI010000169.1:0-10756 GCA_045648105.1 Eubacteriales bacterium
ATATCCTCGCTTGCAATAATAAGCAATCTCCTGCAGGCGCTGAGAATATCTCCGTGTGCCAGTATTTTTGCAAGATAGAAAACTGCCGCATCGGGATCTGAGCCTCTGATAGATTTCTGTAAGCAGGACAAAAGATCGTAATGAACGTCTCCGTCTCTGTCGAAATGACCTACGAGCGACGGAAGCAGACTGCGAACGGAATCCTCGTCAATCTTATCACCCGATATGTAAAATGCGTTTTCAAGCACGTTTATACTCATTCTGACGTCTCCGCCGCATACTGTAGCTATCGTTCGCGCAACGTAGTCGTCAATCGTTTTATTATCGGAAAAATCCTCGTTCAGTATACTTAATGCGCGTTGAAGCGCAGGTACACATTCCTCGGGAGAAATACTCTTGAACTCAAAAACCGATGAACGGGAGAGCAGGGCGTTGTAAACGAAATAATAAGGGTTCTCAGTAGTCGAGGCTATAAGGGTAATTTTGCCGTTTTCCACGTACTCTAAAAGCGATTGCTGCTGCTTCTTGTTAAAATACTGGATTTCATCAAGATATAAAAGAGTGCCGTTCTTGGCAAAAATATTATCGGTAGAAGCAATCACGTCTTTAATGTCCGAAAGGCTCGCGCTTGTCGCATTGAGCGTATAGAGCTGCATATCCGACATTGAAGCAATAATGTTGGCGACCGTAGTTTTTCCTGTACCCGGCGGGCCGTAAAAAATCATATTTGGAATCCTGCCGTTTTTAACAAGCTTATTAAGAATTCCGTTCTCCGAAACAAGATGCGCTTGACCCACGACCTCGTCAAAGCTCGTGGGACGCATTCTGTCTGCAAGCGGTTGTGTATTCATATGTTTTTCCTTTGTCCGTTAAGAAATTGTGGAGTCGAGATTCGGTATAAATTTTTCCACTCGTTCTCTTATAAGCCGATGCTCTTTTTTAGAAAGCGAGGGGTCGTTGTCAACTATGTCTTTTGCCGCCTCAAAAGCCCTTGTATAAAGCTCAAGGTCGTCGCAAAGCTTGGACATCTTAAACTCAAATCCGCCGCTCTGCCTGATATTTTCGTCGTAATTGTTAAAAAAGTCGCCCGGGCCACGCAATTGCAAATCCTTTTCCGCAATCTCAAAGCCGTCATTTGAGTTCTTGATGGTTTCAAGTCTTGCCTTCGATTTTTCCTCGTGATTGTTGCTGAGGAGTATGCAGTATGACTTTCTTTCTCCGCGTCCGACCCGTCCGCGCAGCTGGTGGAGCTGGGCAAGACCGAACCTGTCCGCATCCTCAATTATCATAAGTGAGGCGTTGGGCACGTTGATTCCGACTTCAATAACAGTCGTTGAAACTAGAATTTTCGTCTCCCCCTTTTCAAAAGAAGACATAATCTCCTCTTTCTCGGACGATTTCATTCTGCCGTGCAGGGCCGCGATTTTTGTATGAGGCAGTCTTTGCTTTAAATACGCGGTGTGCTCCGTTACGTTTTTGGGCTTTGGAGCATTTTTCATCATATTCTTTAGCGAGAAGAGAGATACGTTGCCATCCGTCTCGCCCGCATCCTCAACGGCACTGCAAACAACGTAGCACTGACCGCCAAGCGCAATCTGCCGTTCTATGAAGGTTAGTAAGCGGTCTCGGTAATATTCCTCTATAATAAACGTATCAACCTTCTGCCTGCCCTTGGGAACCTCAAGAAGCCTTGAAACCTCAAGGTCGCCGTACATGCTGAGCGCCAGTGTGCGGGGGATAGGCGTCGCGCTCATAACAAGCATGTGCGCGCCCTTCGTTTTATCCTTGAGACGAGCGCGTTGTGCAACTCCAAAGCGGTGCTGCTCATCGGTAATTACCAGTCCCAGATTTGAAAATTCAAGTTTATCGGAAATAAGCGCGTGTGTTCCTATAACTATATCGGTTTCGCCTGCCGCCACAGAGCTGTAGATGCGTTTTTTCTCTTTTTGAGTGGTCGTACCGGTAAGCAGCTCTACCTTTATGCCAAGCTTAGAAAGAAGCTCGCCAACACTCTTGTAGTGCTGGTTGGCAAGTATTTCGGTCGGAGCCATAAGCGCAGACTGGTAGCCGGACCTACAGGCAATATACATCGCGTAAACCGCGCATATTGTCTTACCCGAGCCAACGTCCCCAACAAGTATTCTCGCCATAGGCTTATCTCCGTTATGCACGGTATCGCGGTAAATATCGTTGATGGCTTGCTTTTGCGAGCTCGTAAGCTCAAAGGGCAAAAGAGCGTTCAATTCATCAAACGAGCAAGGGGAAAGCTTGCTTGCATTAACCGTCTCGCGTATTTTTGACATCAAGCGGATTCCGATGCCGAAATCAAGCATTTCGTCAAACGCAAGTCTCGACAAAGCCTTTTTCAGGTCAGTGCCCGTATCGGGAAAATGCGCCTGCTTAAGAGCGTGGCTGAGCGTCGGCAAATCATTGGAAATGCGTATTTTATCAGGAAGATGGTCTATAATTTCAGGCAGAATTTCACTCATTGCAGTTCTTGTAATCTTACTTAAGAACTTAGCACTGAGTCCTGCGCTTAATCTGTATACGGGAACAATGGGCGGCAAGGGCACACCGGGTATGCATGGGTCGTACTGCGGATTTGAAAGCTGCTTTTCGCCCTTTGCGTAAAGAATTTTGCTCCAAAAACGAAAAACCGCGCCTGTGTGAAAAACATCCTTGACGTACGGTGAATTAAAAAAGGTTACGGTAATGCTTCCGCTTGAATCGCCTGCTTTAAATTTTGAAACCGTCAGATTATTTCTCAGCTTGACCGTTTTAACCTCGGATTGCACCGTAAGCATAAAGGCACACAGAGTATCGTAAGGCGCATCGCAAAGCCTGATTATAAATCCGCGGTTTTCATATGCTCTGGGTATAAAATACACAAGGTCACGGAGAGTGTGTATGCCAAGACGCGCCAGCTGTGCCTCACGCGCCTTGCCGACGCCGCTTATCGTTGACACAGGTTTGTCGGCTATTTTTTCGTTCATAACGCCCTCCCCAAAAAGTATATAACTCTATTTTACTACAAAAAAACCTTTTTTTCAATACAAAAGTGCAAAAAGGCGCAAAAAAACGAAGAAAGAGCCCCTTTAATATAAAATTAACAAATCTTTTTAAATTTTTCTTTACTTTTAATATATTATATGATATAATTGTTATAATTAAATTTTTAACGGAGCTGTGAATAAATTATATGGCTGTTACTAAGCAATCTCAAAAAAGCCTGATATATCTGGTTATATTTACCGCGCTTGCAGCTGTCTCTTGCTTTTTGTTCGGATATCTGACCTTGCCTCTCGCTGCAGGTCTTTATTCATCCGTTCTCTTATATGAAAAAAGCACAAGAAGAGTAGCATCGTATATTTTACCCGTATTCACCTTTGTTCTCAACTTTTTCATAAACGGCATATTTTCCCTTGAAGGCGGCGCATACGTTGCTCTTGGAGTTATAATCTACTTTTGCTTTGTTAAAGAGCGCAGTAAAGCCGAGACCTCGTTTTATACCTCGCTTGCCACGTTCCTGCTCGTCACACTCTCGCTCGTTTTACTTGCATTTGATGAAATGGGCGTCGCGAGAGTGTCGGCAATAAGCGACTTTTACCGCCGTATTTATATGGACCTGAGAAACGAGTTCTTGAGCTTTGTTATGGATATAATTCAAACAGACTCGCTCGGAGTGAATTATTTTGCCTTTAATATTTATGAGGCTAACGCGCTTTTTATGGATATAATTATCCTGACTATCCCTACGCTTATGATTCTCTCGTTTTTCATAGCAGGTCTTTCAATTAAGCTGTTCGACGTATTTAAATCCAAAAGCGCTCCGTCATTTACAAGAGATAATGAATGGTCGTTTTCAACTCCCACACCCACGGCAGTCTTTTTCATTGTAATATCGTTTTTAGCATCCGTTACTGCGGGTAACAGCATCTTGGAGCTGTCAGTCCGGATTCTTTATTTCTTTTTCTTCATACTGTTTTTATATCTCGGAATCAAATCAACGTTTGGCTTTCTTTCCAGAAGATTCAGCTCCTCGTTCAGTATATTGATTATTTTATCCGCTTATTTTCTTCTCTCATCAGCGATACTTCAGATACTGTCGTACGTCGGCGCTATCGCCAATATAGTAAACAACAGAAGTAAATCTTTGAAATAACAATACCTTCTATTTTGGGAAAGGACTTACAATGTCAAAGAAAAGCAAATCAACTAAGTTTAAAATACCGTATATCTCAAAAACCGAGTTTCTCTTAAGCATAGTTCTCGCTTGTGTGAATATTGCGCTGCTTGCCGCTCTTTGCGAGTTCGTCAATATCAGCAACGTGATTCTTGCGTTCGGGGTGCTGGCGCTTTATATGGCAGAGATTGTGTATATAAGCGCAAAGCACGGCGAAGGTCAGAAGCTCTTACCGAGAAAAAGCATACACAGATTGCTTGGTGAGGAGGGAAGCATAGTGTTTAAAAACTCCCTTTCTCCTATCATCGCTCTCGATAAAAACGGTGTCGTGCTTTGGTATAACGACTCTATGAGAGCTATACTTAATACCGATGAAAATTTCGTTGGTGACAACATTGAAAATATAACCTCATTACCGTTTAAGAAGGACTCCTTCACAACGCAGCCGATGCAAATTCAATCGAGAATTTACAGAGCAGAGGGCTTTACGGTTTCAGAATCGGGCGAGGGCCTTTTTATAGCTATGCTCACGGACGTTACCGCACTTTCCATTTCGGAGAAAAGATATGCTGACGAGCGCGTCGCGGTAGCCTATATCGTAATCGACAACGTCGAGGACGTGCTTCAGTACGTCTACGAGCAGTCCAGAGATGCCGTAATCCGTGTAGACCAGAAATTAAAGGAATGGGCAGAATCCGTAAACGGCGTAATCAAATCCTATGATAACGATAAGTATATCATGTTCTTCGATTCCAAATATCTTGATGAATGTATTCAGAACAGATTTGAAATACTTGACAA
The DNA here is from genome assembly GCA_045648105.1 of Eubacteriales bacterium. Lineage (GTDB taxonomy): Bacteria > Bacillota > Clostridia > Oscillospirales > CAG-272 > UBA1740. The sequence continues at coordinate 4,985 of JAZRNI010000169.1, forward strand.
AATTCGTGATACGAGAGTCGGAGACAGCGTATCTATCACCGTTTCGATAGGCGTTTCGCGCATCAAGGGCTCTTTGCTTGAGCGAGAGATGGCTGCAAGAGACGCGATAGATATGGCGCTTCAGAGAGGCGGCGACCAGGCGGTATACAAGACCGAAACCGATATCGAATATTACGGCGGCAGAACCAAATCGCTTTACAAGCGTTCAAACGTGCGCTCGCGTACCTTTACAAATCAGCTTACCGCTATTATGGCGCGGGCTGATAACGTCTTGATTATGGGACACCGTTTTGGCGACTTCGATTCATTCGGAGCGTCCGTCGGTATAGCCCGTCTGTGTATGCTTTGCGGCGTTAAGACTCATATAGCAATAGACCTGCGCGATAAAAATCTTGAGCCTTGTATTAAAATGATGCAGACAGCCGACGAATATTCGCAGCTCTTCGTTGACAATGCGGGAGCACTTGACCTGCTTGGCCCCGATACGCTGGTAGTGCTCGTCGACCACAACGCGCTTGAGCGCGCGCAGTATGCGGACGTTGCAAAGAAGGTCCACAGTATAGTTATACTTGACCACCACAGAAAAATAGAGAATATGCCCGAAACAGTCAAGCTCAGCTACATCGAGCCAAGCGCATCCAGCTCCTGCGAGCTTGTTGCGGAAATACTCGAGAATGCTGTCAGCTCAGGCTCGCTAATCAAAGAGGTTGCGGATATGCTTCTTGCTGGTATTTTGCTTGATACTAAGCAGTTTACAAGAAATACGGGCACCCGCACCTTTGGCGCGGCTCAGTACTTAAGAGGCGCAGGCGCAAATCCTACAGACGTTTACAATCTGTTCAAGGCGTCAACGGAGGACTTGTCAAAGGAAGCAAAATTCCATACAAACATAACTACCTACAGGACGAATATTGCGATTTCATCCTGCGACGGCGATACGGACGACTCTTACCGCGTTATTGCATCGAAGGCGGCTGATAAAATGCTTACGCTCCGCGGCATCGAAGCGGCATTTACACTAGTACGCATAGGCGACCATATTCATATTTCAGGACGTTCAAACGGTAAGGTCAACGTCCAGCTGATACTTGAAAGACTCCACGGCGGCGGTCACTTTGACGTCGCGGGCGCTCAGGTTGCGTCCGATTCCGTAACGGCAGTTCTTGAAACGCTCAAATCAAGTATAGACGATTACCTTGAGCAATAAGTAAATTCACTCGATTGGAGATATAACAATGAAAGTAATTTTGACGTGTGACGTTAAAGGACAGGGAAAGCGCGGCGATATCATCAACGTATCAGACGGATACGCAAGAAACTTTCTCTTTCCTCAGAAAAAAGCAATAATAGCGGATGCTAAGGCTACAAGCGAGCTTAAGAGCAAGGAAGAGGCTAAGCAATTCCGCATCAACGAGGATAAAAAGGCGGCTATGGCTCTTGCCGAGAAAATCAACAGCCTGACAGTCGATATAAAAATGGAATGCGGACAGGACGGCAGACTCTACGGCTCGGTTACCGCAAAGGATATCGCTGACCGTCTTAAGGAGCTGATAGACGCAGACGTAGATAAAAGAAAAATAGTCTTAAAGGACCAGATTAAAAATTACGGCACTTATTCCGTAGAGCTAAAGCTTTTCCCCGACGTTGTAGCAAAATTCACCGTTAAAGTATACGGTTAATTCTGGAGTTTAATATGGATAGCAGCAGTTTGATTAAACAAATGCCGGTGAGCATTGAAGCTGAACAAGCTCTTCTCGGTTCCATAATAACAAACGCAGATGCGTTCGATAAGGTTAGCGGAATGATATCCGTCGACGACTTTTATCTCGAAGAGCATAAGCATATCTATTCATCCTTGCTCAAAATGTACGCGCAGAGCAAAAAAATAGACGCGGTAACTCTTGTTAACGCGCTTGTAGAGGCAGGAGACAGAGACGAGGCGGGCGGAATTCAGTATATTTCTCTTATTGCAAATTCCGTTCCTACCGTTTCAAACGTCAAGGATTATGCCAGAATAGTCAAGGACAAGTCCACCCTGAGACGGCTCATCGGTGTTTGTGACGAAATATCCACGGATGCTTATTCGGAATCGGGAACAATTCAGCAAATAGTAGATAATGCCGAGCAGAAAATTTTTGATATATCTCACAACAACGACTCCAAGGACTTCAGGACGATAAGTGAGATACTACAAGACGTTTATAAGGAAATTGAGACACTACAGGAAACACGCGGTGCTGTGAAGGGTGTGCGCTCGGGCTTTTCTTCTTTAGATGAAAAAATTATACAGATGGGCAAGGGCGACCTCGTTATAGTCGGAGCCCGTCCCGGTATGGGTAAAACCTCGTTCGTTATGAACGTGGCTACCAACGTTGCAAAATCAACCCAAAAGAGCGTTGCGATTTTCTCGCTTGAAATGTCGGGCGAGCAGCTTGTAACGAGAATACTCTCAAGCGAGGCTCTCGTTGATTCACAGGCTCTCAGAACAGGCAAGCTTACAACATCCGATTGGGAGAATATCGCAGGTGCGGTTTCCTCTCTTGCAGGATGCAATATCTATATCGACGATACCTCGGCTATGACCACGACGGCAATGAAATCAAAGCTCCGCAGAATCCCTAATCTGGGACTTGTCGTTATCGACTATATCGGTCTTATGGAAACGACTGCAAGGACCGATAACAGGGCACAGCAGGTGGGCGAAATCTCGCGTAATCTTAAGATAATGGCAAAGGACCTCGGCGTTCCTATCGTTTGCTGCGCTCAGCTTAACCGTGCAACGGAATCCCGCACAGGCGATAATAAGAAGCCGACTCTTTCCGACCTGAGAGACTCCGGCTCTATCGAGCAGGATGCGGACATCGTACTCTTCCTTTACCGCGAGGAGTACTATAAGGATATAAGCGGTAATCCTACCGAGCCCGACGGCGTAAATAACAGCGCAAATACCGCTGAGGGTATTATAGCCAAGAACAGACACGGCTCCGTTGGCAACGTGCCGATGGGCTGGATAGGTAAGTTCACGAAATTCAGAAGCCTTGAGGAAAAGCAAAAGTGACAGAAAAAATCGACAGACTTTTTTCAAGCAAAAACGGCAGGGCAGTATACGAAAAAATATGCTCGACCATCGATAAGGAGGGTATGGCACCGCTTATTAAAAGGGGTGTTCTTATCGGACTTTCCGGCGGTGCGGACTCGGTTTTTCTTCTATCGTTTTTCTATCGCTATAGAAAGGAAAATCCCGATGTCAATCTCCTGTCACTCCACGTAAACCATCTTATCAGAGGCGGAGAGGCTGTGCGCGATATGGAGTTTTCATCTATGCTTTCGCGCTCCTTGGGTATTGAGCACCTTTCGCAAAAAATCGACGTTCCCGCCTTGTCAAGAGAACGCAAATGCGGGCTTGAAGAAACTGCGAGAGAAGAACGTTATAAGATTTTTGGGGATATAATTTCAAGCAGAAATGACATTTCTGCCGTAGCGGTCGCGCACAATTCCACAGATAATACGGAAACGATTATTTTTAATATGCTCAGGGGCAGCGGTATGCGCGGTATGTGCGGAATTCCGCCCGTGCGCGATAATATCATCCGTCCTCTTATCAGAATTTCAAAATCCGATATAGAGGGTCTGTTAAACGAGTTTGATATCCCCTTTGTCGTCGATTCTACCAACCGTCAAACGGAGTACACGCGCAATTATATAAGGCACGAAATACTACCGAAATTCCGTTATATATCTCCGTGTCCCGAGGAAGCTTTGCTTCGCCTTTCTGACATAATGCGTGAAAACGCGGCATACTTTGATTTGCAAGCGGAAAGGATTTTCGATACGGTTTACAACGGGGACGGCTATATCTTGCATGCGGATTTACTTAATCTCGCCCCTGCAATGCAGAGCGAAATCGTGCGTAAAATGCTTGAAAAGCATTACGTAAAATACGAGTATAACCATATAAAAAAAGTTTGTGAGCTTCTTTCGGGCGGAGCCTTCTCGTACGACGTTCCGTCGGGATACTGCTTTGTATCAAACGGGGAAAGGTGCTATCTTTCAAAGGAGAAGCCCCAAAACCTTAGTGAATACGGCTTTTCTTTTCCACTAAAGATGGGAATAAACGAATTTGAGGATTTTAACGGTGCAATTATCCTATCCGAAACGAAACTTACAGATTCTTATTCAAATGTTTACAAAATTGCAATACAACGTTCCTTTGCGTTTGATATAATCAATAAGGGACTTTACGTCCGCTCAAAGAAAGACGGTGATTCCTACCGCTACTCCAATATGTCACACAAGCTCAAAAAGATGTTCAACGACTCTGATATACCACCGTCTTTGCGTCCGCTTGTGCCTATTATATGTGATAACGATGGAATACTGTGGCCCGTCGGCTTTTCACCGCGAGACGGTGTTTCACCAAGAAACGGAGAAAAGCATTTGTATATAGCTCTGGCAACAAGCATATCACCAAACGCTAATAAAAACTTTTATTTTAAGCAAAATAACACCAGTAAAAAGAAAGGCTCATAGTTAATGAAGGCGAATTTTAAAAATATAATTATGCTGCTGTTCATAGTTCTTGCGGTAATCGTTGCAGTTTCTTTCTTTTCGAGCACCATCGACAAGGGCGAAAGCTTCGGTTACAGTGACGTCATAGAACTTTTCGATAAGGATTTGGTCTATTCCTTTACGATAGACGGCAACCTGGAGATGGAGATTGTCTCTCTCGAACCTCTGCTTGACAGCAACGGCAACGTTATTGTAGGCCAATACGCAACCGATAAGGACGGTAATTACGTATTCACAGTCTATACCTATCAGATAGGATATCTATTGCAGGTAGAAAGAATTGAAGCAATAGCATACGGAAAATCCAACAACCCCGCCTCAAATCTTCAAAAATACGATATCTCTCCCCAAGCGCAAACGCCTTGGTACCAGTTATATCTTCCTTATATTATCGTCTTCGTGCTATTTGGAGTCCTCTACTTCTTTATAATGCGACAGGCACCCGGAGCCGGCGGAAAAATCAATTCCTTTGGAAAATCAAAGGCTAAGGTCACAACAAACGATAAGGATGCCGTTAAATTTGCGGACGTTGCAGGAGCTGATGAGGAAAAGGCAGAGCTTGAAGAGGTAGTTGAATTTTTAAAGGACCCTGCAAAATTTGTTAAGCTCGGCGCAAGAATACCCAGAGGCGTCCTTCTCGTAGGCCCTCCCGGTACGGGTAAAACACTTCTCGCAAAGGCGGTAGCCGGCGAGGCAGGAGTACCGTTCTTCTCAATTTCCGGCTCGGATTTCGTAGAAATGTACGTCGGCGTTGGCGCTTCAAGGGTCAGAGACCTTTTTGATAACGCAAGAAAAACAAACGCAAGTATAATTTTCATCGACGAAATCGACGCTGTCGGCAGACACAGAGGCGCGGGCCTTGGCGGCGGTCACGACGAAAGAGAACAGACCTTAAACCAGCTTCTTGTTGAGATGGACGGCTTTGGCACAAACTCGGGCGTAATCGTCATGGCAGCAACTAACCGCCCGGATATTCTTGACCCTGCGCTCTTAAGACCCGGTCGATTTGACAGAAGAATTACAGTAAATTATCCCGATATGAAGGGCAGAGAGGCAATTTTAAGAGTTCACTGCCGCAATAAGCCACTTGAGGAATCTGTTGACCTTTTAAAAATCGCACAGACTACGATAGGATTTACAGGCGCAGAGCTCGCTAACCTTATGAACGAGGCAGCTCTCCTCGCCGCAAAGAAAAATAAGGCC
>JAZRNI010000170.1:0-13755 GCA_045648105.1 Eubacteriales bacterium
AGACCGCTTGGCCTCCGACTTGGAGCAGTTGAGGTTGCAGGTATGGGCAACGTGAAGGCAGAGCGCCTTTACCACGTTTGAATTGTTTTTGTAGGTGTAGGCAAGAGCTTCGTACTTATCCTCGGAATAAAGCTTTTCTCCGTCCACGAGAGCTTTGACGTCGTCAAGGCAAAGGAGCACGTCATCTCTTGTAACGTCCTCCCTCTCGCCGTATTTTGCGAGGATTTGTGCAACGATTTCCTCTTTTTGCATCCTCGGATACATTTCTATTATGTCGTAGGCGACATCGTCAACCGAATGGACCGAGCCGCTGCAGGTATCAAGAACTATATTGTAGCCGTTGAGCTTATACTGATGAACCATTTTTTCGTCTCTCTTTCGTATTTTGGCCAAAAAAGAACCCAATCGAGAAAAAGTGACGTCACCGTTCAGGATTGGGATTCTTATGAAGAAAATTACTTCTTCTTGTTTTCACACTGCTGGTTGATTACACCGCAGGACGTCTTGCAAGCGGACTGGCAGGATGTCTGGCACTCGCCACAGCCACCGTTTTTAACTGTTTTTGCTACGTCTTTTGTTTCGATAGTTTTAATTCTCTGCATTTCTTGGTCCTCCGTGGAAATTGAATAATATCAAGCTGAACACATTATACCACAAAGCGCAAGGCTTGTCAATAGATACCAAAACAAAATTTAATTTTTAATTTGCATTGACTTTTCTATTTTTATATGATAAGATAGCAATAAGTGAAAATATTTATGCCCTAAAGGAGAATAAAAATGGCAAAGAGAAATGCACAGTACTACAAGGATACAGCACGCCTTGTTATTGCGAGAATGCTCGAGACCCGCCCGAAAAAAGACGTCATTTACCGCCCTTACACCTACAACAACGCTCAGATGTTTGGCGGATTTCACAGCGTTAACTTGAACCAGATTTTCGGCAGAACCTTTGTACGCGATTACGCATTTGTAACCACAAACGTTAAGTGCCCTATGGACGCCGAGGTTATGATAGGCTTCAGAGGCGCAGACGCTTACCGTCTTAACGGCGAGTGGGTTTACATAGACGGCGCTCGTTCGATAGACGAGATGGTCACGGTAAACACCAATTTTCGCGAGGGCTATAACGAGGTAGTTTTCAGAGTTGTTGCAGGTGAGTGCCATTTAATGACGCTTTCGTATTTCTTCGCACCCGCACGCTTCCCTTTCAGAACTACAAACGACTATACGCTTTGCCTGCACGACACCGTTCCTGTTGCGGAGTACGAGGGAGAGTACGGATTTTCCGTAAGTGAGCTTTGCCGTGATAGGATTGAGAGCCTTAAGGAAAAGAAAACCACCTACGAGGAGTGCAAGACTGTATTGCCCCTGCCCTCAAAGAGCGACAGAGTTATAGACTTCAACTTGCTCTACGGAGACAGCAAGGGTGAGTACGCGCTTGCGTATACTACCGTAAAATGCGATACTGCGATAAATATTAAGTCCCACTGTCCTCTCACCGTTTACGTAAACGGCGAAAAATCGAGCATTGGCGCATCGGCTAAAGCGGGAGACAAGCTTATCGTTGTCGCAAAAAAGGCCAACGGAGCGTGGGGATTTGAAAGTGAAATAAACGACTCGGTTTTCCCGTCTGAGATTAGCTCTAAGAGAAACGACGGTGACCATTGGCTTCTTCTTGGCGCGTTTGGTGACGATTCCTGCCCTGAGATTGACTTCAAAAAGCCTTACGATACGGTAGACGGACAGTGCTATTTCAGATTTGCTGACGGAATCTCGTATCTGCGCCCCTGCCTTGAGACCTTCTTCTACGGTCAGTGGTTCTATGCTCTTATGATAGGTCAGTACGGTATTCGCAGAGCATCGGATATACTCCCGGAATATTACGATTATTTCAAGGGACACATCCAGATTATGGCAGACTACTACGACTATATGAAGTACGACCATACTATTTTCAGAGAGCAGCCGTTCCTCCGTCAGTGTCTGCACCTCACTCACTTTGACGCTGCGGGCACGATTACGATGAACCTTTGCGACCTTTACAAGGACGAGACGGACGAGAAGAATAAAGCAAAGCTCCTTCGTTTAATCAAGTATATTACCGATACGACTCTCCCAAATATTTACAGGCTTGAGGACGGCACATTCTACCGCGAGTATTCCAACACGCTTTGGGCAGACGATGCGTTTATGTGCAATCCTTTCCTTGTAAGAGTAGGAGACGTAACGGGTGATACAAAGTATTATGATGAGGTTGTCGCTCAGCTCAAGCATTACTACGACAAGCTCTTTATGAAGGACCAGGGAGTTTGCGCGCATATTTATTTCCCCAGTCTCAAAAGACACAACAGCGTTCCGTGGGGACGCGGAAACGGCTGGATATATCTTGCGTATGCCGAGGCTATTGAGCATTTGCCCGTAGGATATCCCGGACGCGACGACTTAATTAAGAACTACCGCGAGATGGTAGAGGGACTTATTCCCTATCAGGCAGAGAGCGGACTTTGGCGCCAGGTGCTTAACATTCCCGAAAGCTATGAGGAGACCTCAGGCACGGCATTCTTTGCAATTTCTATGGCAAAGATGATTAAGGCAGGGGTTATTGACAGGGATACTTATCTGCCCATAATACAAAAGGCAGTCGACGGAATTATTGACAACGAGCTTGACGAAAGCTACAACGTGCTTGGCGTTTGCCAGGGCTCAGGCTGTAAGGACGATGCTGAGTACTACGTCAATCTCGGTACGGTTGATAACGACGACCACGGTACGGGCGTTGTAATTTACGCGCTGTGCGAAATGTACGATTTACTCTCGTAATCCGACGTATTGGTATAAAAATGACGGAGAATGGAGTGATACTCTTAAGTGAGCGTCACTCCATTTTCCGTCATTGTTTTTTCTTTTCAGAATGGAAAAGCTTTGCGATTAACGTTCTATCGACCTTCATTGCGCTTTTGGGGCAAAACTCCTGACAGCAGAAGCAACGGATGCAATCCTTTCGGTTTATTTTCGCCTTTTTATTTTCGATAACTATAGCCTTTGCGGGGCAGATGTCGCGGCAAACTCCGCAGCCGATGCAAAGCTCGCTTTTTAAAATCGGGCGGGTTTTCAGTATTGACTCGCTGATTCTGCCGAAAAAGCGCTTGATTTTACCGCCGTTTTTGGAAAATTCAATGGAGCGCCTTTCGCATACGCGCTCAAAGTCCGTAACAGATATTTTGTCGAGCGAGCCGTAAATTGTCAGCTCCTCAAAGGAGTCCGGTATCATACCGCGAAGCTTTGCCGCCTTCAAAAGCGGAAGCTCCTCTACGTCAAAGCCAAGTATGTGAGAGGCGAGAAGGTCGAGATTGTGCGGTGAGTGCGAGGCGAGAAGGAAGCCGAGCTTTTTCGGAGTGCCTGCCGTAGGTCCGTTGCCCTCCATACCGATAACGGCGTCGGAAATTGAGAGGGTGGGGTGGAAATACTCGTTAAGGTCGATGAGCATATCGGCAAAATCCTCGTAGCGTGGGAAGCGGTAGTGATATTCGGGCTTGATGACACCCGGAACGGCGCCGAACATATTTTTTACGGCTGACGACATTCCCATCATTCCGTGGCTCTTAAGCTTTGAGAAGTTGATTATCAGGTCTGCCTTGTCAAGATACGAGGTATAGGCGAAGGTTTTAAGTACCTTTGCGTCCTCAAATACCGCGTGGCTCTCGCCAAAATCGTAATTCAAGTCCGCTCCGTGGCTCTTTACATCCTCAGCTCCGCTTACGCGGTAGACTCTGCCGACAAATGCCGAGTTGTAAAGCCCTCCGGGGCTATCACCGACAGTAACGTGTGCGCCGCGGTCGCTAAGTATCTCGCACAGGGCTGAAAGCAGGATTGGGTGGGTTGTAGCGGCGCTTGAGGGCTTCATCGCGCTGACGAGATTAGCCTTTATTACGACGTGCATCCCCTTTTTTACAGTCTCTATGTCAAAAACAGGAGCAAGGAGCTTTAAAAGCGCCTCCTTTGCGCCATCAAGGCTGTATTCCGAGAGCGGATAAATTGACACGGGGTCGGTTTTGCTGTAATATTTGGACGTATAACTCATTATTTCCTCCTATTTTCTGCAAATAAGGAATTGACTTTTCTTAAGTTTAGGGTTAAAATATTTATAATAAGACAAATTCTGAGGTGAGCGCTTATGCAAATGACGGATACGGAATTTCGCTCGTATATATCGCGCGCGTTCAAGGAAAACGGGGTTTCTCAGTACCTGAACGTACAGACGAGCGAGAAGTTTCTTCTCCTTACGAAATTTATGCTTGAGGAAAACGAAAAATATAATCTTACCGCTATAACTGACGCGAAAAAAATTATAGTTAACCACTACGTTGACTGCGTAATTCTGGCGCATCACATTAAGCGCGGGCGCGTGATTGACGTAGGATGCGGAGCCGGTTTCCCGACATTGCCTATGGCAATAGTGAATCCGAATCTCGAGATAGTGGCAATTGACTCGACGGCAAAGAGGATAGCTTACGTTAACTCCTGTATTGAGATGCTGGGCTTAAAAAACGTTACGGCGCTCACGATGCGCGCCGAGGACGGAGCGAAGGACCCATCGTACCGCGAGAGCTTTGATTTTGCAACAGCAAGAGCTGTTGCCGAGATGCGAGTGCTATGCGAGCTCTGCCTGCCCTTTGTCAAGGTCGGCGGCAGGATGCTTGCAATGAAGGGCAAAAATGCCGAGTTTGAGCTTAAGGGCGCAAAAAAGGCAATTTCCATTCTTGGCGGTACAGAGCCATCTATTACCGAGGTAAAGCTTTTTGGAGATGGGGAGGATTTTTCACACCCAATAGTTGATATAAAAAAGAAATTCAAAACACCGCAGGGCTATCCGCGTCCCTTTGCGAAGATATCAAAGTCTCCGCTTTGAGCCGTTTTTCACGGTTAATTTTTCGCAGAATGCATTATATGACCTTTCTCGCCCTTTCCCTTGATTTATAATTGATACCGAGAGATATACTCTCGGTATTTTGTTTTTAAAAAGGGGGACGTTTTAAAAATGAGCTTTTTTGACGAGGCGAGAGCCATCAGCGCGATTATCGATATGAGAAGGATGACGCAGCACGAGCTTGCAAGAAGCATGGGTGTCAGTCAGTCGTTTATTGCCAACAAGATAAGACTTCTTAAATTTTCAAGCTCTATTGAGCACAGAATAATCGAGACGGGACTGAGCGAAAGGCACGCGAGGGCGCTTTTACGCTTAAAGACAGAGAAGGAGATTTATACCGCTATTGACAAGATATCGGCAATGGGGCTTAACGTGAGGCAAAGCGAGGTGCTTATCGACAGTATGATACCGAAAAAGGAGCTTGAGATAGACTACGCTATTGTAGATGAAAAGGATATAAGGGCGGAGCTTGAAAAAAGCATATCATCCGCCCTTGCGGTGCTGCGCAGGCTTGGAAGGTGCGCTACGAGTACCGTGTCTTTTTATGATAATAAAAGGTACATAACTATTTGTATAGACGAGTAAAATCAGTAGCCTATAAGGCTTGCCACGTAGAGCGTCAGAATGGAAAGCAGGAATAGAAACAGCTGCAATTTCCAAGTCCAGCGCACCCATTTACCGTAGGACACGTTTGCCATTGAGAGTCCTACGAGAAGCACGGGGTTAGTTGGGATAATTACGTCGGTAAAGCCGTCTGCCATACAGTATGCGAGTATGAGCATTGCGGGCGAGATACCGATAGCGGTGCATATAGGCAGAATTATCGGGATAACGAGCATAATTTTTGCCGATGCGGAGCCGATAAAGAACTGTAAAAGCAATGTAAGAAGGTATATCATTATTATAGATACGAATTTGCTTTTACCGTCAAGTGCGTTGATTGCGGAGTGAGTGATGGTGTCGATAATACGGCTCTCACTCATAACGAGCTTGACTGAGGACGCGAGGGCTATCATAACAACGGCGGGAAGCATTGCAACGGCTCCGCGACCTATGTGAGTGAACACCTCGCTCTTTTTGTCGCAAACGAGAAATCCTGCTATAATGCTACCGACAAGGAAGCTTACTGACAGAATAGGTATTGCAAACGATGAGATGGAGCGAATTGAGGCAACGGCAACGAGCACCGCGATTTGCACGAGAAAAAATATGGCGAATACGCGGAAGAGCCGTTCGTTATTTTTCGGAGCGTCATCAAAGGCGTCCTTTGCCTTTTCTCTATACGCGGAGTCGGACTCGTAGGTGATGGAAAGCTTCGGGTCCTTTTCGATTTTTTTAAGGTGCTGCATCAAAAAGATGCAAAGCGAACAGTAGATAAGGCCGAAAAAGAGAATTCTGAGCCACGCGCCGTTGAGAGCGCCCGTGCCGATAAGCTGTGAGGCCAGTCCTACGGAAAAGGGATTTGTGATGGCGGCGCTGAAGCCAAAGCAAGCACCGAGCATACATACACCGAGGCCCGTCATACTGTCCATACCCAAGGCAAGGGTGAAGGTCATCATTATCGGAATGAGGGTTACAAGCTCCTCGAACATTCCAAAGAAGCTGCCGAACAGCATGAAAATCAGAGTGCCAAGGCAAATAACGGGGCCGCCCTTGTCTGCAAGACGGCGGATTACTCTGGCGATAAAAGCGCGTGTTCCGCCTGTTTTGTCAAGCAGGTTGAATACTCCGCTCATCACGAGCAAAAAGATGCTTATCATTATAACGGTCAGGGCGTCATCTGACCATAAAACTCGCCCGGGTGCGGTGATGACACGCCAAAATGAGATTTCCTCGACGCCGTACTGATGATAAGTACCGTCGATTACGTTGCCGTTTTCGTCCCTTAGATACTCTCCGCTCGGAATTATATAACAAAGGATAAAGCACAAAAACAAGACAAGGGATAAAAGCACTACTACGGTAACAAAGGAACGCAGTCCGATATTAGCAAGTGGCTTTGATTTTTCACTCTTCGTTTTCTGATAGCTGTTCATAACGTCTCTCCTTAAGTATAGCTGAGAAGATATACCAATCTATAGATGAGGATAAAATTTCGGGGCGGAAGTACCATATTTCCTTGCCCTCGTAAATTTCGAAGTTTTCACCTGCGCCGAAAAGCACACGGTAAATTGAATCCATGGGAAATACCTTGCTTATATTTTCTCCGTCGCGGCTACCGACGTAGGTCAGTCCCTCTTTATTAAGGGTGGCAATTCCTTCTCCTGCCGTGCGGAGCATTTTTTTGCCGTCCTTTGACGAGTGGTGAAGCGTGACTCGGGAGCTGATAGCAAAGCTCTCGTCATTATCGAGCGCACGTCTGTATTCGTCAGCTTGCCAGTCGTACCAGTCGGTGATTTTTGTAAATGGAATATCGCCGCTGAGCTTGTATCTTGAGTCAAGGCTCGCGCTCATACCGCAGGAGCAGTATATGCGGTTTTTCTCGGTTTTCATTTGGTAGCGCTGATTGCATTTGGGGCAAAGCGTGAGAATATTGTGAAGTCCGACGGCGAGCGTTTTTGATTTATAGCTGATTTCGGGGTGAGAATCAAGAAACTCGTATTCATCGTACCAAAGCTTTTCCTCTACCCTGCTTTTCACATCGTTAAGCGTCATATTCTGAAGCTCGTCCTTTGTAATAAGGGTGTCGAGCGTTGCGTAAACCTTAGAGCCTCGGCGAAGCTTATTTCCCCACTTAGGCTTAGCAAAGTAGTCGCCAAGAAGCTTTATATAATAGACGGTAACGCCCGATTTTTTAATGAAGCTGTAGGTTGTGGGCTGAATATCCTCAAATCTGCCTACGGTTGAAAGGCGCGCCTCGGGCATAAACGCGAGCACACCGCCCTCTCGCAGAACCTTGACACTGTTCTTAGCGCTCTCAATATCGAGCGCGAACATACTTTTGGGAAATGCGCCTACGCCTGTAAGCACGTCTGCGAGAATATGCTTATAAAAGTAAAGCCTTGCCGAGATAAAATGCGGGCTGTGACGGCGCAGCAGAGCGCCTGCGTACGCAAAATCTATAAACGAGCCGTGATTTACGAGCACTATTGAGGGGTGCTCGATTTCCTTCACCTTCACGTCGTAGGTGCACTTGACACCGCCAAGGAAAAGGAGCAGCCTTGATACGTAGTAAGGCAGGGAAAGTCTTATGGGGGAGTAATGACGAACGCTTATTCTTCCCTTTTTAAGGTCCGCCTTAGCCTTGATATACTCGTTTGCCTTTTTTACCAGCAGCTCGCGCTTTGACATTGTGAGAACGAGAAGGGCTATAAGCACTAAAAAGACGACGAGTGATAAAATCCAGCTTGTATTCATAGCCATATGACCGAGCAGGATGCCGATAAGCTCAGATGGGAGCGCGCCGAGGGTATTTATCAAAAGATAACGCGGATACTTCATCTTCATAGTAGCGCAAATGAAGCAAATCATACCGTAAGGAATGGCGGGTAAAAAATACAAGATAAAGATTACGAGGGTCAACACTCCCGAATTTCCGTATTCCTTGACGTCTATATCGAGCTTTTTGTCGAAATAGAGAGACATTTTTTCACCGTAAATCTTATAGGCGATAAATATGACCGTTATACCGAGCATTACGCCGCCTACACAGCAAAGGAGCGCCGGACCGATACCGAAGCTGAGGCCTGCAAGCACCTGTACCGGCTCTGCGGGAAGGACCATCGTTACGACCTGCAGCATTGACAGTATGACTATCGTCAGGTATCCTCTGATACCGAGATTATGGAGCATGTCCTGTATATTTTCCTTTTCAACGTCTCCGTTGAAAATGCTTTTGATAATCTCTAAATTTTCTCCGTGCAACAAAAACCAGAGAAGAAAGGCTAATATAAATATCAAAGCAAGTGCTGTAAATATTTTTCTTTTTATTTTTCTTTTTGCCATATAAATTCTCTTAAAAAATATTTTATTTTAGATATATGTTAACATATTTTGGCCGTTTTGTCAACATTAAGTTAAAAGACTCCCTCTAACCAAATTTTCAGTAATTTGGAAGGGGGAGCCTTTTCGTTAGTATGCTTTTTTATATACGTACGCTTATTCAAGCGTTGCCTTTGTAATTCCTAAATTGCTTCTGCCAATGACGTTGATTATATCAATTATGAGCTGTGTTTCCTCTGCGGGCACCTTGACGAAGTGAAGCATTACAGTATTTACGTCAGGAACGGTAGCCTTTATCTTCATATAGACATTTTCCTTGTGGTAATACTTGATGGTTGTTAGTATTATCTCGTGGATTCTCTTTGTGATATTGGGGTCTACGGGCTGACGGAATATGAGCTTGACTGTCTTTGAGGTGTATGTATAGTTGGGAGCAGAGACCTGAACTCTGGGCGCTTGAGCCTTTCTCTCTGCAGCCTCGCGCTCAAGCATTTCCTCTCTTATGCGCTTTTGCTCTGCAAGACGCATTTCCTCAAGCCTTTTAGCCTCTTGCTCGCGCTTCTTTTGCTCGAGAAGGCGAAGCTCCTCTTCGCGCTTTGCCTTTTCTTCCGCTTCAAGCCTTGCCAGTCTCTTTTGCTCCTCGATAAGAGCGAGTCTTGCTTCCTCTGCAATTCTCTCTCTTTCACGAAGCTCGGCAAGTCTTCTCTGCTCTGCCTCAGCGCGCGCCTTAGCTTCTTCAGCTTCTTTTTTCAGTCTTGCTTCCTCCTGTGCGCTTGCTATTGCGGCAAGGCGCTCGTTTTCAGCTCTCAAGCGTTCGCTATCACGGAGCTTTTCCTCGTACTCAAGACGGAGCTTTTCTTCGATTTCACGGCGCATTTTTTCTTCAAGAATCTTCATTGAGTCATCAGAGGGCTCATCCTCCTCGGACTCTATATACTCCTCGGACTCTATATACTCCTCGGGCGCGTCCGTATCCTCAACGCCGTCATAAGTCAGGCTATCGGCATCATCTGCCGTCTGTTCAACGTCAAGCTCTTCGTAAGACTCAAGCTCTGCTTGCGCTTGGTCATCATCGGATTCGCCGTCATCATCAAAGAAGTCAAGTGTCTCGGGCTCGTATGCGACCTCCTCGTCCGCTTTTTGTAGCGTAGCCTTCAGAAGATCGTTGATGTCGTCGTTTGCACTCTCTGCGGTGTCTGTATACTCCTGAGCCTCAACTCCGAGAACCGCGGCGAGGGCTGCGTTGATGTCGTCAAGCTTGTCCTCCGGCTCGGGAAGCTCGAGCTTTATAACCTCGTCTCTTTTGATGATGCGCTTGATAAGCTCGCGCCATTCTGTCATATTTCTTCTGCCCATAGCGCTCTGATACTTTTCGACAGAGGTACGAGCTAAAAATCTGTATTCTCTTTCTCTGAATTTCTGAGGTACGTCCTCGGCAATTTCAAACTCAATTTGCCCATCGGTCAGATTTTCGGATATCGTTGCGGGCTCAAGGCTGTCGGTTCGTTTCCACTTAATCCAGAAATCACGTGCGCTGCAGCCCTTTGCGCTGATTAAAAGACGGCGGTAGCTCACGTTGTCGGCAACGTGCTCCATATACGTATCGGGCGCGAATACCATAAGCAATGAAAGCGAGCTGTTCTCTATACCGTCGATGGCAAACTCTTCCTCAATTTGTGCGGAAAGGCTCCTTGCCATTGCGTCTATGAAGGTCTGCGAATATTTACCCGAAAGGAAGGTTTTATCACCTGCAAAGGTCTGTAAATTCAGAGTCACGTAGCTATTGTCGGAATAGAACGAGCGTCCGACGAGCTTATCGCTAAACTCCTTTGGTACGGAGGTACAAAGGGAAATTTGAAGCGGCTCCGCGCCCTTATAGGAATACGGGGAGAGCTTAAAATTATTTTTGTTTGTGATATTCCACTTTATCCATCTTTGGGTAGCACCCGTGTCAAGAACAAGGGTGAGAGGATAATAAAATTCTCCGTCCAGAACAAAGTTATCGGCAAGATAATCCTCGTACATCTGCACGCCAAGGAGCGAGTCTCCAAGCTCCGATTCAAGCGCGGGAATAAGCCCTGTAAGCACGGAATCCACGAAGCCGTCGCTTATCGTATCCTTGATTATTTTATTGTGAATAAGATCTACATTCATAAAGCCTGCCTCCGTATAAACTCTTCTACAAGCTATATTGTAGCATATATTTTTTAAAAAAACAATAGTAATGGGGGAATTTTTATGCAGATTTTTGTCTTTTTTTAATAAAAATATTGCCAAAACAGCCCGTTTGTGTTAAAATATTCTTAAAAAAAGCGGGCAGAGGTTAAAAATGGAGCTTAAGGTTATAGCGCACATATATAACGATTTTAAGGAGAAGTTCGGGATACCGCGTCAAAGCGGAATTACAGACTCGCTCGTATCGAAAATTGTTTTTACACCCGAATACAGAGTAAAGGAAAGCCTGCGTGGGCTTATAGATTATTCGCACCTATGGGTCATCTGGCAATTTTCAGAAAGCGTGCGTGAAAAGTGGTCGCCAACGGTGCGTCCGCCAAGGCTTGGAGGAAACAAAAAAATGGGCGTTTTTGCGACACGCTCCCCCTTCAGACCGAATCCGATAGGGCTTTCTTCGCTCAAGCTTTTAGCCATTGAGAGCACGGCTGAAGAGGGAGACGTACTGCTGGTGTGCGGAGCGGATATGAAAGACGGAACGCCGATTTATGACATCAAGCCATATCTTGCGTTTACAGACTCGCACCCCGACGCGAAATGCGGGTTTTCGGACGAGGTTGCAGATTTTTCTCTCTCGGTAGACTTCCCACGCGAGCTTTTAGAAAAAATACACGCGGATAAGAGAGATGGCCTTATAAAAATCCTTGAAAACGACCCGCGCCCGTCATATCAGAACGACCCTGAGCGCGAGTACGTTATGAGCTTTGCAGACAAGGAGATACACTTTAAGGTAAAGGGCGAAAATCTGAGAGTCACAAACGTAACCGTCGCACCGTAGCTCGCCGTAAGGAAAATATCACTTAAAAATACCCGCTCTTTGCGTGTTATCCGTTAAGGATAATGCGTTAAGAGCGGGTATTTTTTATTTATTAGTATTCTGCGTTTCCGACGGTTCTGGGATAGGGGAGAACGTCGCGTATATTTGAAACGCCTGTGAGGTACATAATCATTCTTTCAAAGCCGAGACCGAAGCCTGCGTGCGTCGTGCCGCCGTATTTACGCAGATTCAGGTACCACCAATAGTCCTTTTCGTCAAGGCCAAGCTCGTCCATACGCGCTTTGAGCACGTCGAGTCTTTCCTCGCGCTGGCTGCCGCCGATAATCTCACCGACACCGGGCACCAGAAGGTCCATTGCGGCAACGGTCTTGCCGTCGTCGTTCTGACGCATATAAAACGCTTTTATATCCTTGGGGTAATCAATTAAGAAGATGGGCTTTTTGTAAACCTGTTCCGTCAGATATCTCTCGTGCTCGGTCTGCAAATCCACACCCCAGTACACGGGATACTTGAAGTCTGCCTTTGCTTTTTCAAGAATTTCTATAGCCTCGGTGTAAGTGACCTTAGCATAGTCGCTGTCGCGAAGCTCTGTGAGTCTGTTTAAAAGACCTGTATCAACGAATTTGTTGAAAAATTCAAGCTCTGCCTTGCAGCTCGTCATAACGTGGTTAATGACGTACTTTATCATATCCCACGCAAGGCACATATCGTCCTCAAGGTCAGCGAATGCAATTTCGGGCTCTATCATCCAGAACTCTGCCGCGTGGCGGGCGGTGTTGGAATTTTCTGCCCTGAAGGTCGGACCGAAGGTGTAGATGTTGCCGAACGCCATAGCGTAGGTTTCACCCTCAAGCTGACCCGATACGGTAAGGTTTGCGCTCTTGCCAAAGAAGTCCTCGGAGTAATCGATGCTACCATCCTCTTTTCTTGGGAGTGCATCAAAATCGAGCGTGGTTACCTTGAACATCTCGCCGGCGCCCTCAGCGTCCGAGCAGGTGATAATGGGCGTATGAACGTATACGAAGCCGCGGCTATGGAAAAACGAGTGAATTGCGTACGCGGTCTCGCTTCTTACACGGAATACTGCGGAAAACAGGTTGGTACGGGGTCTTAAGTATGCCTGCTCACGCAAAAATTCCACAGTATGTCTTTTGGGCTGGAGCGGATAATCCGGGGTAGACGTACCCTCGACCTCAATTTTCGCAGCCTTGAGCTCGAAGGGCTGCTTTGCTCCGGGAGTAAGCGCGAGGATGCCCGTAACGACCAGAGCGGCACCGACGTTCATCGATGCAATCTCATCGTAGTTTGAAAGATTCTCC
Organism: Eubacteriales bacterium; assembly: GCA_045648105.1. Taxonomy (GTDB): domain Bacteria; phylum Bacillota; class Clostridia; order Oscillospirales; family CAG-272; genus UBA1740. Next base: position 13,201 of record JAZRNI010000170.1, read on the forward strand.
CTCTCGAAAACGACCTGTATGCTACTGAAATACGAGCCGTCGTTAAGGTCGATGAAGCCGAAGGCCTTGGAGTCGCGAAGGTTGCGCACCCAACCGCCGACGGTTACAGTCTTGCCGCCAAATTGCTCGGCATCCTTGTAAATATCTTTTATAAACGTTCTTTTCATTTATAAGTCTCCATAAGTTTAATTTTTCATAAAAGGCTTTTTGCTACGACAAAATACAGTAAAAGCGATATTATGTCGAGCAGAGTTGTTATAAACGGTGAAGCCATAACCGCAGGGTCAAGTCCTATTTTCTTTACAACCATCGGCAATACTGCGCCTATGATTTTTGCAGCCACTATAACGATAAGCAGAGTCAGCGATATAATAAGCGCGACATTCGCAGTAATGCTTGGGTTTTGCATAATCAGCCGATCCACGAGCATAATTTTAGCAAAGCAGGCTGCCGAGAGCGCCAGGCCGGATATAAAGCCCACCTTGAGCTCTTTAAAAAACACTCTGAAAAAGTCTGAAAACTCGAGCTCGCCAAGCGAGATTCCGCGTATGACGG
>JAZRNI010000171.1:0-4011 GCA_045648105.1 Eubacteriales bacterium
AAGGTTGTCTTCCTAAGACCGCTTGGCCTCCGACTTCCTCTCAACCCACTTATTAAAGATAAGCGTGATAATGATGAAAACGACAGCTATCGCAATGCACACGTCAATCCGTCCCTCCGTAAGAGGAGTGATAAACGGCAGAAAGTAGCTTGTAAAGAAAATTCTGTATACGCTGTATCCGACCGCAACGGAAAGAAGCGCGTAGTAAAGGTACTTATAAAGTACCGCGGTAACTACTGCTACGACGAGTCCGATAATCCAGGACTTTATCATAACGGTATCGGGAATAATGGGCGCAAGATAGCGCGCACCGATACAAAAGCCGAGAATAAAGAACAAGCAGAATTTTATAATACCCGTCATCTTCTGACCGAAAAAGGCTATCGCCAAGGCGATGGATATAACTACTATTGAAAAAATTACAATGTATGTATTGAAAGCACCGCTGAGAAACTGCCAGATGTTAACTATGTCTGAGTCCGCTGTTATCGAATAGTATATAGACAAAATCCAATCGCGTATTCCGATAAAGGTAAACTCAGCGTTTTTTACCGCATTGAAAAAATCCGAAAAGCTCATCTTTCCCTCCTTGCTCTATACACTGCTATTTTATCATACTTCAAAATAAAAATCAAGCATATTTTCAAAAAAGCTCCCAAACCCGGTTATTTTCGGGTTAAACACAGAAAAATGTAAGCGTAGGTTTACATTTTCGGCAGTTTTCGTGGGAGCTTTTTTGGTATTTTCTTGATGTTTTACCTTTTATTCGGGCAGATATTGTAGACGGGCTTATTAAGGCTTTTCGCCATTCTGACAGTCTGTCCGGCGCCGCTGCGCGGGCTGTTGAGGTAGCAAATAAGCATATCACATTCATCTGCAAGATATTGGTTTCGCTCCTTCATACAGCCGTCAACGTAAATGTCGCGTATATAAATAATTTCGTCGGCTACGGAGAGTATATGCTCGTATTTTTCGCGGTCGCTATCTGACCAGCCGTTAGCCTGATCGCGGCACGGCAAGACGAGCACGAGACGCGCCTCGGCGTGCGAGGCGCGGAAATTTATCACCGCCTCGGCTGCCATAGTATCAAAGCCCAGAGCGCCTCCGCACAGAAAGTCGCGGCAGCCTTGAGTGTACGCATACTCCACACCGCTTTTTAGCTTTTCGCGGACTGTGTCCATATGCGCGCTCGCTATTACTCTATGTCCTGTAAAGCTGCATTTTTTCATTTTTTCTCCTATTCAAGCTCGAACGCACCCGTATAGAGCCTGTAATACTGCCCGCGCTCGGCTATAAGGCTCTCGTGAGAGCCGCGCTCAACAATTCTGCCGTTTTCAAGCACCATAATCACGTCGGAGTTTTTGACGGTTGAAAGCCGGTGGGCGATTACGAAAACCGTCCTGCCCTTCATAAGAGCGTCCATACCGCGCTGAACTATCGCCTCGGTTCTCGTGTCGATGGAGCTCGTCGCCTCGTCAAGTATCATCACGGGCGGGTCTGCTACCGCGGCACGCGCAATAGCGATAAGCTGGCGCTGTCCCTGGGAGAGATTTGCGCCGTTGCCCGAAAGAGGGGTCGCGTATCCGTTTGGAAGTCTCGTTATAAAATCGTCAGCTCCCGCAAGGCGCGCCGCCGCAATACATTCCTCATCGCTTGCCGAAAGCTTACCGTATCTTATATTATCCATAACGGTACCCGTAAAGAGATTGGTCTCCTGAAGCACTATACCGAGCGAGCGGCGCAGCGAGCTTTTCTTTATTTTGTTGATATTGATGCCGTCGTATCTTATCTTGCCGTCGGCAATATCGTAAAACCTGTTTATAAGATTGGTTATCGTAGTCTTGCCGGCACCTGTCGCGCCGACGAAGGCTATTTTCTGTCCCGGATGCGCGTAGAGGGTTATATCGTGAAGAACGGGCTTATTTTCGACGTACTCAAAATCAACGCCGTCCATCGTGACCTCGCCGAGAAGTCTCGTATAGCTGACAGTACCGTCGCCGTGCGGATGCTTCCAGGCAAAGATGCCTGTTTTTTCATCAGTCTCGGTAAGAGCGCCGTCAATCTCCTTTGCGTTAACGAGCGTAACGTAGCCTCCGTCGGTCTCCGACTCCTCGTCAATCAGCGCGAATATACGCGACGCGCCCGCAAGTCCCATAACTATCGAGTTTACCTGATGGGAAACCTGTGAGACGTTGCCCGCAAACTGCTTTGTCATATTAAGGAACGGCACTACTATACTTATGCTGAGCGCCATACCCGATATTGAGAGGTTCTTCGCGCCCGTGAGCAGTAAAATACCGCCCGTAAGAGCAACTATAACGTAAAGAATATTACCTATATTGTTAAGAATAGGTCCGAGCACGTTTGCAAAGCTGTTTGCGCGGGTTGACTCCCTGCAAAGCTCGTCGTTGACTCTGTCAAAGTCTTATTTGCTTTCGTTTTCGTGAGAGAATACCTTGACGACCTTCTGTCCGTTCATCATCTCCTCGATAAAGCCCTCGGCTTTTGCGATGGCTCTTTGCTGACCTATAAAGTGTCTTGCGCTGCCGCCGCCGATTTTCTTGGTGGCAAAGAACATAAGCGTTACGCCAAGCACTACCACAAGCGTAAGCCATACGCAGTAGTAAAGCATAATGAATATGAGCGAGCATACCGTAACGCCCGAGATGATAAGCTGAGGCAGGCTCTGCGAAATCATCTGGCGGAGCGCGTCTATATCGTTGGTGTAGTAGCTCATTATATCGCCGTGGTTATTTCTGTCGAAATACGAGATGGGGAGCGTCTGCATTCTTGAGAACATCTTTTCGCGCATTTTCTTCAGCGTTCCCTGCGTTATAAACGCCATAAGCTGGTTGAAAAGCGCGGTCGATACGAGCGCCAGCGCGTAGAAGATAATCAGAATACTGACGTAGCCTATTATTTTCTCTCCGGCTTCCGTGAAGCTTCCGCTCTCAACGTTTTCCTCTATTACCGCAATTACCTTTTGCATAAAAATCGGCGGAATCGACGCGACGATTGCGCTGAAAACTATACATAAAAGAGTGAGGGGAAGCATTGTGGGAAAGAACGAGCGCACAGTTTTTACCGTGCGTAGGAGAGTGCTCTGCTTTGCTTTCGGCTTTGTCTTATTCATCGCTCTCGTCCCCCTTTCCCTTGGTCTGAGACTCGTAGACGTCGCGGTAAATTTCACAGTCCCGAAGAAGTGCCTCGTGCGTATCAAACGCGACTATTTTACCGCCGTCCATAACTATAATTCTGTCGGCGTCCTGTACGGACTGTATGCGCTGAGCTACGATTATCTTGGTAGTGTCGGGAATGTAGCCTGCCATACTGTGCCTTATATGCGCGTCGGTTTTGGTGTCGAGCGCGCTCGTTGAGTCGTCCATAATAAGGATTTTCGGATTTTTGAGCAGGGCTCTTGCAATACAGAGCCTCTGTCTTTGTCCGCCCGAGACGTTAGCGCCGCCCTGCTCTATATAGGTTTCGTAGCCCTCGGGGAACTTATCAATAAACTCATCGGCCCTTGCAAGGCGCGCAGCCTCAGCGATTTGCTCATCGGTCGCGTCCTTATTGCCCCAGCGCAAATTTTCCTTGATAGTGCCCGAGAAGAGGACGTTCTTTTGCAGTACCGTAGCAACCGCGTCACGCAGGGCTTTAAGGTCATACTCGCGTACGTCAAGACCGCCGACGAGTATTCTGCCCTCGCTGACGTCGTAAAGACGCGATATGAGCTGTACGAGCGTTGATTTTGACGAGCCCGTGCCGCCGATGATGCCTACGGTCTCGCCCGATTTTATGGATATATTGATGTCGGAGAGGGCGTATTTCTTAGCGCCCTTGGAATATTTAAAGGATACGTTTTCAAAAACGACGGAGCCGTCCTTAATCTCGTACACGGGGTTTTCGGGATTGGTGAGGCTCGATTTTTCCTTCAGCACCTCGCACACACGGCGCGCGCTCTCGGCGGACATCGTCAGAGTGACGAAAATCATTGAGAGCATCATAAGGCTC
>JAZRNI010000172.1:0-4267 GCA_045648105.1 Eubacteriales bacterium
TCCATAAGCGGAACGTGCTTATGCGCTGCCGCGTGATATACCACGTCAGGCCTGTACTTTTTGAAAACCTGGTTTATGCGCTTGCTATCGCGCACGGAACCGATAAGCACCTCCAAATTAAGCTCAGGATGCTTATCCTTAAGCTCCAAGCCGATTGCGTGGGCATTGTTTTCATATATATCGAAAACTATGAGCTGCTTTGGACTGTGCTTGGCAATTTGTCTGCACAGCTCGCTTCCTATGGAGCCGCCGCCACCCGTAACGAGAATTACTTTGCCCGCTATGAAGCTGTAAATCTCATTCATATCAACCTTGACGGAGTCGCGGCCCAGAAGGTCCTCTACGTTGACGTCCACTACTGATTTCGCAGTAATGCTGCTCGAAGCAAACACGTACGCGCTCGGAAGATTTTTGAGCACGCAGTCCGTCTCCTTGCAAATATCCAAGATGTCACGGCGCTGTGCGGGTGTCGCGCTTGGCATAGCAAGTATAATTTTCTCTATTTTGAATTTCTCCGCGTTGAGAAGAATGTCGTCTCTGCCGCCAACGATAGGAACGCCGTCGATAAATCTACCCCATTTATTGACGTCGTCGTCAATAATACATAGAACTCTGTCGTTTGACTCCTTGGCGTTATGTAAGTCACGGAGTATGAGCTGTGCCGCCGCGCCTGCGCCGATAAGCATGACTCTGTTGCCGACAATCGGGCTGTTTTTGGTGCGCTTGCCACGCTCAAGCAATACAAATCTGTAAGCAAAGCGGACTAATACGGAAAAACCGAACTGTAAGGTAAAGCCGACTATGTAATAGGTGGTCGGCATTCTCTCAAACAGGAGCGTCATAGCCACGACGTGGAACGCGCACAGAAGAAGTGTACCGCCGGTTATTCTTTCAAGCTCGATAAAGCTCGCGAATTTCCAAATACTCCGGTACAGACGAAGCGCCCAGAACAGTACGACCGTTACGACTGCAAATATCGGCGCAAATTTAAGCCACGCGGTAAAGTACTCAGATGGAATTTCGCTGTATCGGCAATCAAAGCGCAGCCAAAGCGCAACAAGATAAGCTCCTGCTGCAACCACTAAGTCGTACGCCATAAGAAAGACAGCTACCATATGCCATCTTTCGAATAAACGCGGCTTCTTATTTCTCTTTGAGTCTGTCGCACAGGAGCTTGAATTTTTATCTTTTTTCATAATTTTCTCCCGCAAGGTCAGCACACACTGTTTCACTCTGAAGTGAACGTCCGCGTGAAAAGCGGTCGTATTGCCTTGCTTGTAAAAGTTATTAGCTGGATTTATGGGTCGATTACTCTCACAAGCCTTTTGCTTTACCGTCCATTTACTTATAAAGCTTAAGCGCGTTTGGGCGGTAAAATATTCCTAACTGTCCAAAATTCGTAAAAGTGAATAGAGCCATCCTCGTTATTATACCACATATTTGGTAAAATTGCAATACTTTTTTATTTTTATTTGCGTTATTGTTAAAATAATGCATTTAAAAAAGCTTTAGCAGCTCGTCTACCTGTTCCCTGCTCGTCATAAAGCTCGTGACAAGGCGGATGGCGACGTTGCCGTCGGGGAGCCTTTCCCAGAGGGTGAAGCCGATTTTGCGCTTCAGCTCCTCGTACTTTTCGGGAGAGAGAATGAAAAATTGCTGGTTCGTCGGGGAGTCTATGTAAAGCCTGTATCCGCGCTTTAAAAGCTCAGATTTCAAGTACAGAGCCTGCTCGACTCCGTTTTTGCAGATGTCGAAATAAAGATTATCCGTGAAAAGCGTGTCAAATTGGATACCGAGCAGTCTGCCCTTGGCAAGTACCGCCCCGTGTCGCTTCATCATTGAAAAATATGACCTACAGAGGGTTTTATTTGTGACAACGAGCGCCTCTCCGAAAAGCGCGCCGCATTTCGTTGCTCCAATGTAGAAGAGGTCGCACAGTGACGCAATATCACAAAGCGTCATATCGCTTTGCGGTGCGGAAATGCCGTAGCCGAGTCTGGCGCCGTCGAGAAATAGTGGGATAGAGTATTCCTTGCAGATTTTTGAAAGCTCTGCGAGCTCACTTTTGGTGTAGAGTGTGCCAAGCTCGGTCGGGTGGGATACGTACGCGCAGCCGGGCATAACCGTATGCTCGCGGCTCTCGTCGTCGGCATAAAGCCTGAGGACTCTTAAAAGCTCATCTGCCGTTAGCTTGCCGTTTTTGCCCGGGGTTGCGATAACCTTATGGCCGCTCGCCTCAACCGCGCCCGTTTCGTGACAGTTTATATGTGCTGTATCACAGCATACCACGCCTTGATAGGGCAGCAAAATTGACGAGAGAACCGTTGCGTTTGTTTGCGTACCGCCAACGAAGAAATACACCTCACTCTCGGGGGCGTTACACGCTTTTTTGATTTTTTCTCTTGCAAGCTCGCAGTAATCGTCACCTCCGTAGCCTGCGGTTTTTTCGTTATTTGTTTTGAGAAGGCGCTGCATTATTTTTTCGTGTGCGCCCTCCATATAATCACTTCTGAAATCACAAAAACTCATTTTTACCTCACTTGCTTCCCGTTGAACCGAAGCCGCCATCGCCGCGCACGGTATCGCTGAGCTCGTTGACCTCGTTGTATTCGCATTTGATGAAGGGTGTTATGGCAAGCTGAGCAATTCTCTCCCCTGCCTCGACGCACTGCACCTCGTCGGAATGGTTATGTAATGCCACCATAAGCTCGCCGCGGTAGTCAGAATCGATTACACCGACCTTATTTGCCGGTGCCAGCGAGCGCTTGGATGCCATACCGCTTCTTGCGAAAATGAGCCCCATATATCCCTCGGGAATTTCTACGGCAATGCCAAGCTTTACGAGAACGGTTTTGTGAGGATTGATTACGATTTTTCCGCTATCGCGCGGAACGTAGAGGTCGGCGCCTGCGCTGTATTCAGTGCCGTAGGTTGGTATAACTGCGTTTTCGCTAAGTTTTTTAACGTTAAGTTTCATAAGTAACTCTCCTATTTAAAGCTACGGTCGAGCGCTACGCCGTCCCATATAACGACTTGACCCGACGCGCGGGTTTTGTTCATATCAATTACGCGCTGATTTTTCGATCCGCGGAAGCGAAGTCCGATGCTCTTTTCTTCTTCTATAAACCTGCCGTCGACTAATATATCGACGTAGGAAAGAAGCTCCGCCGTTATGTCAAGATGCTTAAAAAATTCTCCGCGAAGCCCCATAAGCTCCTCATAAAGGTTGCCTGTATAAAGCCATACCGTCTTATCGGGGAATTTTTCCTTAAACTCTCTTAGCAAGGGCAGAATTTCGACTTGATTTTCGGGCTCCATCGGCTCTCCGCCAAGAACCGTAATGCCCCTGACGGATGAATTTTTCATACTGTCGAAAATATCGTTCTTTACCTCGTCGGTAAATGGCTGTCCGTATTCAAAGCTCCACGTCTCGGGGTTGAAGCAGTTTTTGCATCTGTTGCGGCAACCGCTTACAAAGAGCGAGGTGCGAACACCCTCTCCGTTTGCAATATCAAATTTTTTAATGCTGCTGTAATTCATAAAAATCCTACCTTTCCATACCCAATTTTTGCCTTAAGAAGGCACCCGTGTAAGATTTTTCGCATTTTGCGACCTCCTCCGGCGTACCGTAGGCAACGAGTGTACCGCCGCCGTCACCACCCTCCGGCCCGAGGTCTATTATGTGGTCTGCGGTTTTGATAAGGTCAAGATTGTGCTCGATTACCACTACGGTATTACCTGCGTCGCAAAGGCGCTGGAGTATAGAAATAAGCTTTGAAACGTCCTCTGTATGGAGTCCCGTTGTAGGCTCGTCGAGGATATAAATAGTCCTGCCCGTGCTTCGCTTTGAAAGCTCCGTTGCAAGCTTGACTCTCTGCGCTTCTCCGCCCGAGAGTGTTGTTGAGCTTTGCCCTATTTTTATATAGCCAAGTCCGACGTCGCACAGAGTCTCAAGCTTTCTCTGTATTGACGGTATGCCGTCAAAGAAGCTCATACCCTCCTCGCAGGACATTTCAAGCACGTCGTAAATATTTTTGCCCTTGTACTTTACTTCAAGTGTATCTCGGTTGTATCTTTTGCCCTTGCAGACGTCACATTTTACGTATACGTCGGGCAAAAAGTTCATCTCGATGCACTTAACTCCGTCGCCCTCACACGCCTCACATCTTCCGCCTTTAAGGTTAAAAGAGAATCTGCCTGCATCGTAACCCTTAGCCTTAGCATCCTTTGTCTTGGCATAAAGGTTACGTATATCCGTGAAGACTCC
>JAZRNI010000173.1:0-16300 GCA_045648105.1 Eubacteriales bacterium
TATTTTCCTCGCTTTTGGAAAACGGGCTTTCAAGCCTTAGTATATACGTGCTGGCTGCCGTGGTTATTTTGGTGCTTGTATACCTTATATCGGTAGTCTGCTCGTATTTAAACTCCAGACTTATGGTTTCTGTGTCTCAGAACTCTGTTGAAAGCATAAGAAACGACCTCTTTACAAAGCTGCAGGAGCTGCCGGTAAGGTATTTTGACAGAAACCCTACGGGTGATATAATGAGCCGTTTCACCAACGACATTGATAATATCGACGTAATGCTTAACAACTCCCTGACGTCTATTGTCAGCGGCGTGATTACCTTGCTCGGAACTCTTGTATTTATGGTAACGACGAACATATGGCTCACTCTTATTACGCTTGCCTTCGTACCCATTGTGCTTATGGGCGGCGGTGTCATCGGCAAGAGGTCCTCAAAGTATTACGTAGGACAGCAGTCTGCTATAGGCGCAGTTAACGGATATATTGAGGAAAGCGTTACCGGACAGAAGGTTATAAAGGTTTTCAATCACGAGGACGAGTGCATCGAGGAATTCAAATTGCTTAATGAGGATTTGAGGAATAAGCAATTCAATGCTCAGTTCTGGGGCGGTATCGTTGGGCCTGTGCTTGGAAACACGAGTCAGGTGTGCTATGGAATTACGGTTGGTGTCGGCGGTATACTTATGTGTACTACGGGCTTTACTCCGGGCGGTCTTACGATATTCTCAAGATACGCAAGACAGTTCAGTATGCCAATAAACCAGATTTCAGCTCAATTATCCGCTATATTCTCGGCTTTAGCAGGAGCTGAGCGAGTATTCAAGGTTATGGATGAGGTGCCCGAGCCCGCGGACAGAGAGGACGCACACGAAGAGACGATACTCGGTGACGTTGTTCTGAACGACGTAAGCTTTGGGTACGTTGACGGTGTTGACGTGCTTAAAAACATTTCGCTTTACGCGCATCCCGGACAGAAAATCGCGTTTGTCGGCTCGACGGGCGCAGGTAAAACTACGATTACCAATCTGTTAAACAGATTCTACGACATACAATCGGGTGAAATCATAATAGACGGAAAGCCGCTCAAATCCTACAAAATGGATTTCTTAAGAAAAAATATTGCTATGGTTTTACAGGATACGCATTTGTTTACGGGTACTGTAATGGAAAATATCCGTTACGGACGTCTTGACGCGACTGATGAAGAGGTAATCGAAGCGGCAAAAACCGCAAGCGCGCATAGCTTTATTATGAGACTTGATAACGGCTATAACACAGTGCTTTTAGGAGACGGCGCAAATCTTTCACAGGGACAGAGACAGCTTTTGAATATTGCAAGAGCGGCGCTCTCGAAGGCTCCTATATTGGTGCTTGACGAGGCCACCTCGTCCGTCGATACGAGAACCGAACGGCATATAGAGCGCGGTATGGACAGACTGATGAAGAACCGTACTACGTTCGTCATAGCTCACAGACTTTCAACAGTAAGAAACGCAAACGCAATTATGGTGCTTGAAAAGGGCGAAATAATCGAGCGTGGCTCACACGATGAATTGCTGTTAGAAAAGGGAAGATACTACGAGCTTTATACAGGACTCAAGGAATTAGACTGAGTACCATAACAAAAAAGTAAGCAGAGATTGTCAAAAACAATCTCTGCTTTTTCTTTCAAAATGAAATTGATTTAGATGGAACCAACGATATAGGGAGCCATATCAGCTCTTTCCTGCGCGAGTCTTTCCTCTTCAGCCTTAGCCTCAGCCTCAGCCTTTTCTCTTTCAGCTGCTGCAGCTGCTTCTGCTGCTGCTTTCTCTGCAGCCTCGGTTATATCGCGGATAGAAAGCGCGAGCTTTCTGTTTTCATCATCGATTTCGGTGATCTTTACGTCAACAACCTGACCTACACTGAGAACATCAGCGGGGGAGTTGATTCTCTGAGTTGAAATTTTTGAAATGTGGATGAGACCGTCAACGTCCTCGTAAACCTCTGCAAATGCACCGAAGGGCATAATGGAAACAATCTTAGCGGGAACGATATCGCCAACGTTGAACTTCTGAGTGAACTGGAACCAAGAATCCATCTCCTGAGTCTTATAGCCAAGAGAAATTCTTCTCTTTTCGGTGTCAAGCTCTTTAATGAACACGTCAATTTCCTGACCTACGGAAAGAATCTGAGAGGGGTGCTTGATGCGCTTCCAAGAAAGCTCGGTGTTATGTACCATACCGTCAACGCCGCCGATGTCAACAAAAGCGCCGTAGGTTGTAAGGTTCTTAACCTTACCCATATAATGCTTACCAACCTCAAGAGTCGACCAAACCGCATCCTCAAGAGCCTTTTTCTCTTCGTTGAGAATTACCTTGATTGAGCCGAGGGCTCTCTTATTGCTCTCGTTAAATTCGAGAAGCCTGATTCTTTGTGACGTGCCCTTAAGAACGTTAAGATCGCCGTTCTTCGGAACGCCCGTCTGAGAAGCGGGAACGAATACTGTATTGCCTGCTACGGATACGATTACACCGCCGTTTACAACGGACGTAACCTTACCTTCAAGCACGTCGCCGTTATCGAAGGCTGCTTTAAGGGTTACCCAGCTGTTATCCTTATCAACTCTCTTTTTGGAAAGAGTTGCGATACCTTTACCGTCCTCAACGCGGATAACAAAAACTGAAATTTCGTCGCCTATTTTGAACATATCGAGAAGATTTGCAGCGGTGTCGTCCGTAATCTGCTCTTTGGGCAGAATGCCGGTGAATTTTGTGCCAAGGTCGAGCTTAATTTCGTTCTTGCCGATTTCAACAACCGTACCGGTTACTGTTTCTCCTGTATGTAAAGTTTTGAGGGATTCTTCAAGTAATGCGCTAAAATTGTTTTCCATAGATTTTAAAACCTCCGTTATTATGCTGTCGGGTGTGGAAGCGCCCGCAGTTATTCCTACGCTGTCAGCGTTCTTAAGAAAATCGATATTGAGCTCTGACGGATTTTCAATCCATTGAGTATTTTTGCAGTTTACACTGCACAAATCGAAAAGCTTATGAGTATTTGAGCTCTCCTTGCCTCCGATAACTATCATAGCATCGGACGATTTGGAGATTTCAACAGCATCCTCCTGTCGACTTTCCGTGATACTACATATTGTATCAAAAAAAATCGCGTTTGTACATACCTTTTCGCAAAAAAATTTTATTTTAACAAATTCGAACAAATTTTGCGTAGTTTGAGAGCAAAATATGGAAGTTTTGCCAATAAAATCAATGTTTTCAAGCTCCTCAAGTGAGGAAATTGGGTATACTTGTCCCTTGGCATAGCTCAGAATGCCTTTTGCCTCGGGATGGTTCTTGTCACAGTAAAGAACGAATACCGTTTCGTCGCTCGTGTTATCGCTTGCTATTTTGTGTATTTTTTTCACAAAGGGGCAGGTCATATCGTACAGCTTAAAGCCGGGGTAGAGAGACGTAAGCTCGCTTAAGCGCTCATACTCATCCTTTGTGACTCCGTGAGTACGGATAACAAGCGCGGTTTTTTCATCTGATGATTTTAGCAGCTCCTCGAGAGCGGGAATACTTATAGGTCTGACACCCTTTTCCTCCAGTGAATCGGTATAGTATTTATTGTGAATCAGAGAGCCGAGCGTAAATATGCGAGTGCCGTCGTTTTGCCTGATGAGACCTTGGATGCACTCATCGGCGCGCCGTACACCGGGACAGAAGCCTGCCTTCGTTGATAAATTTATTTTCAAAATTATTTCTCCGTTGATGGGTTTTCTAAGAGCTTATCATATCCGCCGAGCTTGACGATTTCGGCAAATATTTTATCGGTAGCCGAGCGGTATTCCTCGTTGCCGCCGTTTTCGAATCCTAGCAGTGAATTTTTGATAGGCTTACCGAAAATTATTTCCTTTCTGCAAAAGGGTGTATATTTAATACGCTTTGTCTTGATGCAGATGGGAAGTACGTCGCAGCCCGAGTGATAAGCAATAAGTGCTGCGCCGTTTTTTCTTGGGGTTGTAGCGGGGTTTTGCGAAGGATAGCGGTGACCCTGTGGGAAAATTGCGACGGTCTCACCGCTCTCCGCGAGCTTTACTGCCGTTTTTATCGCGGTAACGTCACTGCCGCCCCTGTCAAGCTTAATTGCGCCGAGCTTGGTTATAAGCCACGATAGCACGGGTATTCTAAAAAGCTCCTTCTTTGCTAAAAAGCGAAGCTGAGTCGGGTATACTGCGGAAAGCAGAACGACGTCGCGCTTTGCAATATGGTTAGAGCAAACTATATAGTTCTTGCCTTTCTCAATATTTTCCGTTCCGAAAGCCTTGACGTTTTGGAAAAATCTTATGGGGCGCGCAAGCAAAAAGCGCAAGAATCTGTATCCGCCATGCCTAGGCTTGGATTTTTTTTTTGCAATTTCCAGCACAGCGTCTACGGTTCCTTCGGCACTGAGATTTGAGTTATCGAGAATTACGGCATCCTTTGCGGGAACGCAGGGCGCAACCGCGCGGGTGGAGTCGTTTTTATCGCGCTCGACCATCTCATTATAAACCTGCTCGTAGCTTACGCTTTGTCCGCGTGCCAAAAGCTCCTCGTAGCGTCTTTTTGCGCGGGTCTGTGGGCTTGCGGTGAGGAAAATTTTTACCTCCGCGTTCGGCAGTATTACAGTGCCGATATCACGGCCGTCCATAATTACGCTGTTTTTTGCGGCAATATTGCGCTGCGTATTCAAAAGAAACTCGCGAACGGCAGGGAACGCGCTTACTGCCGAAGCCGCCATCGAGACCTCGGGAGTTCTGATGTTCTCACCAACGTCCTCGCCGTTAAGCAGAATTATCTGCTTTCCGCCCTCAAATTTCAGCTCAAGGGTAAAGCGGTTGATATTTGCTACAACGTTCTGCTCATCGAGCGGAGATATACCGTTTTTGAGCATAAAAAGTCCAATAGTGCGGTACAGAGCGCCCGTATCAACGTAAATTATACCGAGCTTTTCTGCAACTGCCCTTGCAACGCTGGATTTGCCTGCGCCTCCGGGGCCGTCAATTGCTATTCTAATCATATTTTATTCGCCTTTCTCGAAGGTAGCGGCAGATATGCCCGCAAGGTAGCCTGTGGAAAACGCAATCTGTAGGTTAAAGCCGCCTGTATATGCATCGACGTCAATAATCTCGCCTGCAAAATAGAGACCGGGAATAAGCTTTGACTGCATATCCTTTGGGCTTATTTCCTTTGTCAGAACACCGCCTGAGGTTATAATAGCCTCCTCAATCGGGCGCATACCCGACAGCTTGATGGGGAAGGCTTTTAAAAGCTCGAGGATTTTTCTGCGTTCTTCCTTGGTTATTGAATTTACCTTCGTCCTTTCGTTTATTCCGCTTTTTCTGATAAAGGGTAAAATCATTTTTGACGGCAGAAGTCCGCCAAGAGAATTTATCAAATCCTTGTTGAGATTTGATGAAAACTCGCTGATAAGGCGCGCGTCAAGAGTTTTTTCGTCAAGCGCGGGCTTTAAGTCGACGTAAAGCGTAAGCGAGGATATATCAACTCCGCGCAGATGGGCGGACGCTGATAAAATCATAGGGCCTGTTACGCCGAAATGCGTGAACATCATCTCGCCAAAGTCGGTGTAAAGAGCTTTTTTGCCGTCTGCTTTGATGCTTATGGCAACGTTTTTGAGGGAGAGCCCCTGCATTTGGGAGCAAGCACCGTCGGGGCTTTCCAAAGGAACGAGCGAGGGGATAAGCTCCGTTACGGTATGACCGAGCCGTGATGCCAAAAAATAACCGGAGCCGTCAGAGCCGGTCTTAGGGTAAGACTTGCCGCCCGTGGCTATTATGACCGCATCAAAGCTGTAGTTTTCTTTCGCGGTTACGATAAAGCTTCCGTCGTTCTGCCTTGAAATTTTACGCACTTTTTGATAAATAACATTCGCTCCGCTAGAGTACATCTTCATAGCCTCAACGATATCCTTAGCCCTTTCGCTTTGGGGAAAAACTCGTTGTCCGCGCTCGGTTTTTAGCGGAACTCCGAGGTTTTCAAAGAAGCTTACAGTGCTTTGAGTATCAAACGCGCTAAGCGAGGCGTAGAGAAATCTTGCGTTTTTCGTAACGTTTTCAAGAAAGCCGTCTATGGAAGAATTGTTGGTGACGTTGCATCTGCCCTTGCCGGTAATAGCGAGCTTTTTACCGAGTCTGTCGGTCTGCTCAAATACCGTTACCTGTGCACCGTAGGAGAGGGCAGCTCCTGCCGCCATCATTCCTGCGGCTCCGCCGCCGATTACGGCTATTTTATTAGCTTGGTAATTCATTTAACGTTTAGTATAGACGTCGTATTCGTCCCAAACCTTTTCAAGCTGGTCGAAGCGCCGTATAATCTCTCTTTCCCGTCTGTTTGCGATTTCAACGATTATTGCGTTTATTATGCTTAAAGGCGCAACGAAAGAGTCCATAAAGGACGCCATATCCGATTGCACCGTCAGTAATGACGTAGAATATTCCGCGATGGGTGATACTGCGGAGTCTGTAATAACGACGATTTTCGCTTCCTTTTGCATTGCGTATTTCACCGCGGGAATAAGCTTTGAGGAGTAGCGGGGGAACGAGAACGCAATCAAGACGTCGTCCTTTCCGACAGAGAAAAGCTGCTCGAGTATTTCCGCTGTGGAGTTTGGTCGTACGAGTCTTACGTTATCAAAAATAAGCGAGAGGTTATATTCGAGAATTTTAGCTAGGGGCTCTGTGCTTCTTGCGCCAATGATATAGATATTTTTAGCTCCGAGAATTGCGTCTACCGATTCGTAGAAAACGATTTTATTGATTTTTTCGAGCGTGGTGCGGATATTTGATATATCCGCCTCCATGACCTTGCTCAGAATATCGCCTGAGCCCATACGCAGCTTGGTTATTTCAATTCTCTGGTGGGGGGTGAGCTTTATTCTTACAAGCTCCTCAACGGCTTTTTTAAATTCGGAGTAGCCCTCGTAGCCGAGCTCGCTTGCAAATCGGATAATCGTAGATTCCGAGACACCTACGTACCTTGAGAGGTCGGAGGCTGTCATATATGCCACCTTGTCGTATTCTCTTTGTACGGCGGTTGCGATTTTTCTCTGGCTTTTGGTAAAGGAGCCGGAAAGCTTTTTAATACGTTGGGAAATGTCCGTTGCCATTTGAAATTCCTCTTTATGAAAGATTACAGTGATGAGAGCGCGAGGTCTATGCGCTTAAGGCTTTCTTCCTTTCCTATAACCTGCATAATCTCCGTAGCTCCGCCGGGCGTTGCTAACAGTCCGGAAACGGCAATTCTGATACACCACATAAGCGTACCTGTTTTGACAGAAAGCTTCTCGGCGGTCTCTGTCAGGACGGCAAAGAGAGTTTCGTTATCAAACGAATCAAGCGTAATGAGAGTCTCCCTTGCCGCGGTAAGCAGGGTCTTAACTAAGCCGTAGTCACTTATTTTATTCTTTTTATTAAAGAATAGCTCCTTATCGTAGTCGGGGAGCGCGAGGAAGAATGACATCTTATCTTCGATCTCGGAGAGCTTTGATATTCTCGTCTTTAAAAGAGAGAGCATTTTTTGTTTATCGATATTTGCGGGAATTTCACTCTTGATATAAGGCGCCACAAGCTCTGTAAAGCGCTCGTCGGAAAGCTTATGGATATACTCGCCGTTAAACCAAAGGAGCTTTTCAAAATCAAAGACAGCAGGGGACTTTGAAACGCCGCTTATAGTAAACGCGCTCTTAAGCTCGTCAAGTGTAAAGAACTCGGAGTCGCTGTTTTTCGGGCACCAGCCGAGCAGGGAAATATAATTTATAACCGCTTCTGCAAGGTATCCGTCCGAGAGAAGGTCCTGGAATGAAACCGCGCCGTGGCGCTTTGAGAGCTTGGAAACGGAGCCGTCCTCGTTCTTACCCATAAGCAAGGGCAGATGAACGTAGCTTGGTCTTTCCCATCCGTACGCATCGTACAAAAGCACGTATTTGGGGGTAGAGGTCAAGTACTCGGAGCCGCGTACTACGTGGGTGACTCCCATAAGGTGGTCGTCTATTACGTGGCAGAAGTTATAGGTGGGATATCCGTCAGCCTTTATGAGTATCTGGTCCTGAAGCTCAGAATTGTTCATTGATATCTCGCCGTAAACCATATCGGTATACGAGCTTACTCCCTCAAGTGGCATTTTCTGTCTTATAACGAAGGGAACACCCGCTTCAAGATTCTTTTTAACCTCATCCGCTGAGAGATTACGGCAATGCCTGTCGTAGCCGCCGACGGAGTCGTTTTCGTGAAGAGCCTCGAGCCTTTCCTTTGTGCAGAAGCAGTAGTAAGCATATCCAAGCTCTACGAGTTTCTTTGCGTACTCCATATAAATTTCTTTTCTCTCGCTCTGAACGTATGGGCCGTTATCACCGCCTACGTCAGGTCCTTCGTCGTAATTGAGGCCTGTGATTTTGAGGGTGGATTTAATTATATCGGTAGCGCCCTCAACAAGTCTTTCTCTGTCGGTGTCCTCGATACGCAAAATGAATTTTCCGTCCTCGTGCTTTGCGATAAGATAAGAATAAAGCGCGGTGCGCAGATTGCCAATATGCATATATCCCGTTGGGCTTGGCGCAAATCTCGTAACTATCATAAAACTGTCCTTTCGAGCTTTAAATTAACGAAATATATTTTAGCACAAAATATAACAATAGTCAATCCCTGTATAAATATTTTTAATTCTTGACAATAAAAATCGCATATGGTATAATCAAACATAAGAAAAAACGCGCTGCTCGGCACTTTAGCGCGTGAAAGTGGAATTTTGAAAGGTAAAGGCAAAAAACCATGTTCAAAAGTATATTCTCAAAATACTTAGTCGCTTTTATCGTAAGCATTTTAATAAGCTTCATCGTTCTTACGGGAATTATCTCGTCTATCATAAGCACCTACGCCACTGAAGAAAAGGAGCAGGATTTGTGCGATGCGACGACTAATATCGCGACGCTGATTGCCAAGGATGAGGTAGAGAGCTTATACAACTACGTAAGCTCCAAGGAGCTTTCGAGAATAGTAACACCGATAATCAACACGAGCCAGAAAATTGATGTTTTGATACTCGACAAGAGCGGCAGAGTCATTCTTTCAAGCCTTGACGGAGTGGCAAACGTTGTTGACGGGGTTAAATTGCCCCAGACCGTCGGCGTACTCGGCGCTATTGATATGTCGATTTTTATTGAAAAAACCGATGGGAACGGAATGACTTATCTCTTTCACAGAGGTAAAATGAATAAGTATCTCGCTGATAACTCGATAGCTTGCGCGAGCAGGATTGCCGTCGGCGGCAATACCGTAGGCTATACGGTTGCGTTAAGCTCAACCGGCGAGACGGACAAGCTGATAACGGCGACGGTTAGGGCGGTTTTCAGCAGCTCAGGATTCGTTATGCTGGCGGCGGTTATCGCGATTTACTTTATATCCGAGAGAATAATATCACCGCTAAGGAATATGACCTCAGCATCCAAGAAGCTTGCCGGCGGAGATTATTCGACGCGAGTGGCAATTACGGGTGACGACGAGGTGGCAGACCTTGCAAACGCATTTAACAATATGGCGGAATCCATTGAAAATCTTAACAAAATGCGAAGCTCGTTTATGGCGAGTGTCTCGCACGACCTCAGAACGCCGATGACTACGATTTCGGGATTTATCGAGGGCATTACCTCGGGCGCAATCCCACCAGAAAAGCACGAATATTATCTTGGAGTAATTTCAAGCGAGGTGCACAGGCTTTCGCGCCTTGTGTCTCAGCTTCTTGACGTAACGAGACTCGAGTCCGGTGACAGAAAGTTCAATTTCCAGGACTTTGACGTAGCTGAGGTTGCAAGACTGATTCTTATTTCCTTTGAGCAGAAGATTGACGAAAAACGGCTCGACGTAAGCTTTGAGTGCGATGAGAGCATACAAAGCGTGCATGCTGATAAGGATGCAATTTATCAGGTTCTTTATAACCTGTGTCACAATGCGATAAAATTTGCAAACGAGGGAGCTAAATTTGAAATTCGGATTCAGAGAGCGGAAAACAAAAGAGTCAGAATATCCGTCTTTGATGAGGGTAAAACTATCGCTAAGGATGAGGAAAATTTGGTATTCGAGCGCTTCTTTAAGAGCGATAAGAGCAGGGGACTTGATAAGAGCGGCGTAGGACTTGGACTTTATATTGCTAAGACTATTATCGATGCACACGAGGAAAAAATCGGCATTGTGACGCACGATAACATTGGTACGGAAATTTACTTTACCTTGAAAGAGGGGGAAACCCTTAAAAGACGTGCAAAGCAAGAATATATTGAGTAAAATTGAAGGAGTCGGTAGAAATGTCGGGGCAGAAGCAAGACAGAGTGATTTTGCATTGTGATTGCAACAGCTTTTTTGCGTCAGTTGAAACGGCGCTTAATCCGTCCTATGCTCTTGCTCCTATGGCAGTTTGCGGCAGCGTAGAGGACAGGCACGGTATCGTTCTTGCCAAAAACGAGCTTGCAAAAAAATACGGCATTAAGACTGCGGAGACCGTCTACTCGGCAAAGTGCAAATGTCCGCAGCTTGTAATTGCTGAGCCGCATTACGCGGAGTATTCAAAATACTCCGCCAGAGTCAATGAAATATACTCGCGTTATACCGACTTAATCGAACCGTTCGGAATTGATGAAAGCTGGCTTGACGTAAGCGCGAGTGTAAAGCATTTCGGCTCGGGGCTTGAGATTGCGGAAGAAATACGTAACGCCGTAAAAAAAGAAATAGGCATTACCGTTTCAATAGGGGTATCGTTCTGCAAAGTGTTTGCAAAGCTTGGAAGTGACTATAAAAAGCCCGATGCGGTAACGCTTATTTCCAGAGAAAATTTCAGGGATATTGCCTTTTCGCTTCCTGCATCGGATATGATTTTCGTAGGAAAAAAGACGTCTGATGCCTTAATGAAAATCGGCATCAAAACCATCGGAGACATTGCTGCGGCTGACCCCGCGCTTCTGACATCAAGATTCGGTAAGCAGGGCGAGCAAATTTACCTTGCGGCAAGCGGTCTTGACAATTCACCCGTTACCCCGCCGTCAAACGACACCACAAAATCCATAAGCAACGGATTTACCTTTAAGCACAATCTTCTCGGCCGTCACGAATGGCGCATCGGTATTGATTATCTGTGTGAGGAGATAGGGTCAAAGCTCAGGCGGCATAATCAAAAATGCGCTACCGTCTCTATCGGCATAAAGGATGAATACCTGAGGGTTATACAGCGCCAAAGACCGCAGAGTCCGCCGACTGATATATCGCGCGAAATCGCAGAGAGCGCTTACCGCCTTTTGTGCGAGGTTTGGAGTGAGGGGCGGCCTATAAGAATGTTGACTGTGACTGCTTCAAATCTCACGAGCGTCGATAACGCAAGCGAGCAGCTTGATTTTTTCAGCGAGCAGGATTCTGAAAAACGCGAAAAGGGAAAGAAAATAGAAAATACGGTTGATAAAATACGGCAGAAATATGGCGGAGAAGCAATCGTGCACGGCGCAGTTATTGATACAGATATAGGAATTTATAACAAAAACGAACGAAAAGAGCCAATAAATTCAAGCTTTAGGCAAAAAGAAAACGGCCCTAAATTAAAAAGGTAGCTCAAGTCAAAAAACAGACCTGAGCTACTTTTTATGATTTGAAGCCCTCGATAAGAGACAGCTTTTTTGATGCGTAAGTGTACGCCTTTTCAAAATCGGAGAGCTGCTTATAGCAGCTTTCAAGGTCGGAGTAGATGGAGAATACCGTGTATGCGTCATAGTCATTTTCCCTTACGTAGTCAAGTGCTGCGTTTAAAAGAACGAGTGCGCCGTGGTAGTTTCTTGCCTTGATTTCCTTTTTTGCTTCGATGTGATTGCGTCTTGTGGGGTTTTTATACGGATATTCAAGGTCCAGGGAAATATATTTCAGGTATTCGTAATCCGCCTCTTCAAGCAATGCGCTTTCGACGTCTGAGGGGTCGAACTCAAGCAGGGGAGAGCTTATATTTTTGCACATCGCAAGATACATTGGGAGCTTAAGAGTAATATGCGCGGTATCAAGCACGCATCTTTTGGAATATGACTTACAAAGATTAAAAAGACCTTCTGCTGTTTGGAGCAAGCCGCGCTTTAGGGACAGGACGCCCTCTTTGTAATAGCAGTCCGCCAATATGTACGCGATTTCATTGTCTATAGCGCTTAATCGCTTTGCTCTGTTGATACAGGACATATATTTCTTTGCGGAATATGCCTTGTAGATTTCCTCTATCCCGTCCTTTTTTTCAAAAACGCCGATATCGAGTTCATCGGCACACAAAAATCCGATGGGTAAATTCAGAGATTTTGCAAGATATTCGAGCGTCTTGAAGGACGGCTTGGCAACGTTATTTTCGATTTTGCTGAGCATATTTCTCGTTATAACGTCCGACGCAAGCTGCTCTTGAGTGAGTCCCAGCTGTTTTCTGGCATTTTTGATTTTTTCGCCTAAATGCATTTTATTATTCCTCGTCAAATTTTTGTTTTTGCGCTTTTTTTACCGTTACTGACGCAAGGGGATTGTTTTGCATCGCGTTTTGCAGATTGAGGTCTGTTACGTGGGTGTATATCTGCGTTGTGTTTAACTGCTCGTGTCCCAAAACCTCTTTAAGGACTCGAATATCAACCTTGCCTGATTGATACATAAGAGTTGCCGCAGTGTGTCTGAGCTTGTGTACGGAAAGCCCTCTGTCGGAAAGACCTGCCATATCCAGATACTTATATACAATCCATTGAACGGTTTTATTTGAAATGCGCGTTTGCCTTTTGCTCAAAAACAGCGCCTTATCACCTGTTCTTATATATTTCGGGTCCAGTCTTACGCGCATATATGAACGGAGCGCCTTTTGTACCGCATCGTTTAAATATATCAGCCTTTCCTTGTTTCCCTTACCGAGCACCTTTATTTCCGTGCCGTCTCTGTTTATGCTGTTCAGGTTAAGACCGACGAGCTCCGATAAACGCATACCGGTATTTAAAAACAGGGTGATTATGGTGTAGTCTCTGACGTTGCTTTTAGATGCGGTGTCGTTTTTTACCGTCTCGAGCAGAAGTATAGATTCATCAAGCGTCAGGTATTTCGGAAGTGATTGCTTCTTTTTTGGTGCGTCAATATCTGCGGCGGGGTTGTAGTCAATATAGTGCTTTTTTGCGTGTGCGTATCGGTAAAACGAGCGAATAGACGATATTTTTCTCATCCTGGTACTTGCATTATTGTCAAGCTCCACACTGCAGAACACTATAAACTCTATGATGTCAGATGAGCTTACCCTTGCTATATCGGCAACCGTGAGCGATGATACGGATATTTTCTCGAACTCGTCCCTTTCGTAGCTTTTATTGCTGTCTCTGAGCTTAAGATAACGGAAGAAGGTACGAAGATCAAGCAAATATTCACATACGGTTTTTTCGCTGTTTCCCATAACGGTATGCATATAGCCCGCATATTCCTTGAGAACGGCGGGGAAGGTCTTAAATTCATCGCTTTTTAAGGTCAATACCATATTAACACCTCGTTTCTATAATTCTATTATACAAAATAAATTTTAATATTAGTGGATAAAATGTAAACATTTTGTTTTTATACTTGTTTTTTTCTGCTCTTGTGCTAAAATAATAGCAGAATATAGTGAGAGGATTATTTATGAATCTGTTTAAAAATAACTTATATGAAATAGTCAGACTTTACATAAATCAAATCGGAATAACTATTTTCTCACTCGTGCTTTATACGGCAGTAGGAATGATTGATGGGGATATTTCGACGAAGCTGAAAATCGCTATCTCTGTGTTCGGTATGGTATTCTACTTTTTCCTGCTTTATACTGTTATGTGGGAAAACGGTGCTAAGGATGCTATAAGAATCGAGTCGGGTAGAATGACGCTTTTGCGCTCTAAGGGCTTCTTGATGGGTGTTTTTGCCAACGTACCGAACTTTGCCGTTGCTCTCATCTGTGTTTTCGGACAGGGAATGTATATGATGACGGGTAATGAGGTGTTCAATACTCTCGGAGCCGTTTTCAATCTCATAATGCGCCTGTTTATGTCAATGTATCTCGGAGTTTTGCAGGGAATATTCATAGGCTTTGCCGAAAACGTAAATCTATATTTTCTTTTGCAGTCTGTAGGATTCGTTTTGCTTCCGTTCCTCGCAATATTGGCGACGGACTTTGGCTACAGAATGGGTCTTAAAAACAAAAAGCTCTTCAGTGCTGCTAAAAAGTAATTTTGAAATGCATATTTTATAATTTTCCCCGATATAGTTAAGTAAAGCTGTATCGGGGGTTTTTTATGAAATGCATGGTTATAAATTTGGGTAAGGCTCGACGAGCTTTGCCATTTATCAGAATAGTAGCGCTCCTGCTCGTTTTTGCGGGTATTGTAATTCTCGTGAGCGAAAATATTTATCGCGGCAGCGAATACCTTGAGGCGATGCACGCAGCGAGTGAGAAAAATACCGTAATAATAGATGCCGGACACGGCGGCGAGGATTCGGGTACGGTCGGAGTTTCGGGCGTGTTGGAAAAGGACCTTAATCTGCAAATATCCTTGACGCTCGGCAATATGCTATCGCAGCGCGGATACGCCGTAATTTATACTCGAACCGAGGATAAGCTTCTCTATACCGAAGAAGAAAATATTAAAGGCATAAGAAAGATATCTGACTTAAAAAACAGATGCAAAATTGCGGCAGAATATCCAAACGCGCTTTTTATAAGTATACATCAGAACTCTTACGGCTCGTCCAAATATTCGGGACTGCAGGTGTATCACAAGCCGAGCGACAGCAGTAGTATAGCGCTTGCACGGTATATTCAAAGCGGCGTTAAAAATGCGCTTCAGCAAAATAACAATCGCGCGGTTAAGAGCGGAGAGAAAATTTATCTGCTTGAGAATTGCGTCAGTAATGCGGTGCTGATAGAATGTGGCTTTCTTTCAAACCCCGAGGAATGCGAAAAACTTTCTCAAAAAGAATATCAAAAGGAGTTGTGTTCGGCAATTATTTGTGGTATTATAGATTATAAGGAAAATTTTGAACAGTAATAAGAGCAAAGGGGACGTTTAAAATATGAAAGCACCGCAAATATCTTACGTTTGCTGCGAATGTGGCTACAAGAGCATAAAGTGGCTTGGCAAGTGCCCTGAATGTCAGAATTGGGGCACGTTTGAGGAAATACAGAATCAAAGGCCTACTGCTCAAAAACAATCGGGCGTTGAAAACCGACCCGAAAAATTCTCGGAGCTAAAGGCACCTACATACCTTCGCACGAAAACGGGAATGAACGAGCTTGACCGTGTGCTTGGAGGCGGGCTGGTAGAGGGCTCGGTGGTTTTGCTCTCGGGTGAGCCGGGCATAGGCAAATCTACCTTACTTTTGCAGATATGCGCTGTCCTTGCCAAGACGAGAAAGGTGCTCTACGTATCGGGTGAGGAATCCAAAGGGCAGATTAAGCTGCGCGCGGAGCGGCTCAAAATAGAGGGAGAATCGCTTTATCTTCTTACGGAGACGGATACTGATTCTGTTATTAACGAATGTGAAAAGCTAAAACCCAACGTGATAATCATAGACTCGGTGCAGACTCTTTCCTCTGATAAATTCAATTCGGTGCCCGGAAGCATAACACAGGTCAGAGAAGCAGCCGGCGCCTTGATAAATTACGCAAAAAGCAATGATGCGGCAGTCTTTCTCGTGGGTCACGTAAATAAAGAGGGCGGAATCTCGGGTCCGAAGCTGCTTGAGCACATGGTGGATGCGGTGCTGTATTTTGAGGGCGAGCGTTCTCATTCATATCGTATTATAAGGGCTATTAAGAACAGATTTGGCTCAACCAATGAAATCGGTGTCTTCGAAATGGGAGACAGAGGCCTTGTGCAAATCCCAAATCCCAGCGAGGTCGTAATGAACGAAAGACCGAAAAACACGAGCGGCTCTTGCGCGGGATGCGTAATGCAGGGTACGCGGCCGATAATCTCCGAAATCCAGTCTCTCGTGACAAAAAGTGCATATTCGGCAGGAAAAAGGACGGCAGACGGATTTGATTATAACAGAATGTGCTTGCTTATAGCAGTTCTGGAAAAGCGGATGGGACTTAAATTTTACGAAAATGACGTCTATCTGAACGTTGCGGGCGGTATAAGCCTCGACGAGCCGTCGGCGGATCTTTCGATAGCTATGTCGCTTATAAGCGGTATTACGGACAAGGTGATTCCGGACGACCTTATAGCGTTTGGGGAGATAGGTCTTTCCGGTGAGGTGCGTGCGGTTTCG